>NZ_QWGO01000003.1:164088-164875 GCF_003435535.1 Desulfotomaculum sp. OF05-3
CAGCCATAACTTCTCTCAATTTGTCAGAAAAAAGGCCATAAAATCCCTATGACGAGCTTTTGAGCAATTATCAGGCTGTCAAGGTTCGTTGACAGTTGCTATTCCAGCTGTACATCCAGCTTACCTATTGCAGAAAGGGTGTCATAAAACTCTTCTTTATATGGACAACTGCTGCACAGCTTGAATGTGATATATCTTGCTGAACGGACTACTTTTGCAGCAATCTTCAGCAGTTTTAAACGAACGGTATCAATGCGTTGTTTCTGCATTTCTGCTGATAATACCAATCGTCTAAACCAATTAAATATGTTGTAGGCAAGAGCATGTACCTGGACTCTGTTTGCATTTACGATTCTGTTGTGACTGCTCACCGCAGAAAAATCAAAACCAGATTTGCTTTCTTTGATGAAGTTTTCCATCAGACCTCTTTTGCAGTAAAATTTGATAAGGTATTCTGGTGAGGAATCCATGTTTGTGACGATAAAGGTATACATGTAAACCATTTGGTTTTCTGGCTTCTCAACCTTGCACACAACGCGTCTTTCATAAGGCCATGGACCAGCTTTGTACATGAATTCACCGTAAACCACAGCGTAGTCTACCTTGTTATTTTGAGTCCGACTGGTAAGTGCATCTGCAAGAAACGACGCTTTTTCACGGAGAATCTTGTTTCCCTTCAGCCGGATGACATAGCTTGTTCCGTTTTCCTCACACTGTTTATAGAGATCAGGAGCTGCAAAACCACTATCGCCGCGAAGCAGGAGATGGATGGTTGGATAATCATTCA
>NZ_QWGO01000030.1:0-34814 GCF_003435535.1 Desulfotomaculum sp. OF05-3
CCGGACAAGTGGTGTAAAAGTACCCGTAATATTCAGGCAAATCTCTGGTCTGACGAACAGAAATCTCATATGAGGTCATGCATGAGGGTAAGACTGCCAGACACGTTGAAGCCCAATAACTACACGGAATCATGCATGATAGATGAGGCAGATGGATGGAGAGGAAGAAACGTGTGGTACCTAGGGAGGTCTGTGCGGTACGCCTTGAAAGAGGTAACCATTGCATAAAGCAATGCTGAACGCACAGAAGTCAGCAGAGGTCATAGTAGCCGAGAGGTGAAGGACCGAATCAGTAGGAGTCTTGAGTATGACCGAGAAAGGAGGAATGACCATCTATGGCAGAAGACATTGAAAACAATGGCTGTTCGCAAAGAGATAATGTGGAACATAAAGGGTATGTGAAAGCGTCTAGGTCATTCAATCGGATATGGAAAGAAAGAGACAGTGCACAGCCGAGACTTTTGGAAGCGATATTGTATAAAGTGTTGTGGTCAAGCTTTTTTAGCCACAAGTGTTACAAAAAAGCTTGACCACAACACTCCACGGTAACAGCTTTTCTATACCTGCGGGCTCATTTTTGTAGTCCGGCATCCATCACCTTTGCAGCAGCTCCGGTGCCATCTCCTGAAACAGTTCCGCCAGTGCTGACGCTGCTCTGGAGCGGTACTTTCCGGCGGGCCATGCAAGGGCGAGGTCAAGGAAGATTCCTTCTTTTCCTACTCGGAGATAGCGGAAATGATCTCCTGGGACACGGCAGGAACGGTAGGTGAAGGCGAGACCGGCACCTTCTCTTGCCATAGCGGCGGCGAAGGAGGCGGAGAGATCGGTGCCCTGCCCAATGGGCTCGATTCCGGCATCCCGCAGCGCCTGACGGCCAACACGGCCGAGTACAGTGTTTGGCGGTCCGAAAATATATTCGAAGGCGGCGGTGTCCTTGAGATCGATCCAGGAAAGCTCCGGATCGGATTCACATGTTCTGGCGAATTCCATGACCGGATGATCCGCGGTAGTGACGATCATGATCTCATCGCGCATGAATGGCGAAACGCCGTGTCTGATCCGGACCGGCGGGGCGGCGATCAGGGCGAGGTCAAGAAGACCTTCCAGGAGCTGGTCCTCGAGGTCAATGCTGTCCATCTCACAGATCTCAACATGGACTTTCGGATAGAGGGCGCGGAAGCGTTTTAAAACCGGCGGCAGAAGATATGTGCCGCGGTAGGTGCTGATTCCGAAGATCACGGTACCGCCGTTGAGATTTTCGATATCTGCGGCCTCACTGCATGCGGTGCGGTACTGCTGCAGGATCTGCTTTGCATGGGAAATAAAAGCATCCCCGGCGGCAGTTGGTCGGACACCGCGGGTGGTGCGGACGAAGACAGAGGTCCCAAGATCCTGCTCCAGAACGCGGATCGCCTGACTTAAGCTGGACTGGCTCATAAAAAGTTTCTCCGCGGCGCGGGAGATGCTTCCCTCGTTTGCAACGGTCACAACATAGTTTAATTCCTTAAGGTCCATATGATAAATGTTCCTTTCAGTCGTTTCGTCGGTAAGAAAATTATCGGAATAATAGGCGATATCTCCATTTCGCGGCCTGTCGGGTACCGGATCATGTTCAAAAACAGCCATCGGAAATATCGATACCGGGTATATGATTTTTGGACTTTTTTTAATAACAAATTTAGTATAAAATGAATCCCGTAAGAAAGCAACAGCAAAAATGATCAGAGGGGAACGACAGCTGATGAAAATGGATCTTATGAAGGGCGTTATCGACATGCATGTTCATACAAATCCGGATCTGCGCCTTCGTGCCTATGATGATTTCGAACTGATGGAAGCCGCGATCCGTGTGGGTGCGCGGGCCATCGTGATCAAGACTCATCAGGGATCGACGGTGGACCGGGCATATCTCTGTAACCGCCACAACGAGATCGTACATGGGAAGATGAACGACTTCACGATGTTCGGCGGGATCACGCTGAACCGGGTGGTCGGCGGAATGAATCCGAAGGCCGTTGACGTGGCACTCCGCATGGGCGCAAAGGTCGTCTGGCTTCCGACCCAGTCGGCAAAGAACCATCTGGAGAAGATGAACCAGGACACGAGCCGGTGCGTGGAGGTCGTAAAAGACGGGAGGATCGTTCCGGAACTGAAAACGATCCTGGAGCTTGTCCGTGACTATGACGCGGTTCTCGGTACAGCGCACATCTCACCGGAGGAATCCTTCACAGTGGTGGAGGCGGCCAGAAATCTTGGGGTGAAGAAGATCGTAGTCACCCATCCGGAATGGTGGGTCGTGGGAATGACTATGGAAGACCAGATCCGCATGGTAAAGGACTACGATGTGATCCTGGAGCGCTGCTATGCCCAGAACATGGGCGGCGGAACGTATAAGAGCAATCTGCCGGATAACCTTGAGATCATCAAAGAAGTCGGATACAAAAATGTCATGGTCGACACTGACGGCGGACAGACAGAAAATCCGCACTGGGAGCTTGCAATTGAAGAATATATGCAATACCTGCTTGATCATGGGATCCCCGAAGAGCAGGTATGCCATATGACACATACAATACCGGCAGGTCTGCTGGGAATTTAAAAATCAGGAGGAGTTTTAACATGAAACACACAGTAACAGTATTTCGCGGCGATGGAATTGGTCCGGAGTTAGTGGACAATGTCTTAAAGATCTTAGAGGCAGCAAAAGCGCCGCTTGAGTATGAGATCTACAATGTCGGCGAGGATGAGTGGAAGAGAAACGGTGCCCTGATTCCGGACGAGGCGTATGCTTCCTTCGAGCGCACAAAAGTTCTCTTAAAGTCCCCGATCACGACCCCGGTTGGAAAGGGATTCCGTTCCTTAAACGTTACCCTTAGAGGCAAGTATGACCTCTACGCGAATATCCGCCCGGTAAAGTCTAATGACGCGGTAAAAACTCCGTTTAAGAACGTAGATATCGTGATCTTCCGTGAGAACACCGAAGGTCTGTATGTCGGAAAAGAAGAACAGATCGATGAGAACACGGTTCACGCGATCAAGATCGTCACCAAGAAAGCATCTGAGCGCATCATCCGCGACGCCTTCGAGTACGCGAAGAAGAACGGCAGAAAGAAAGTTACCTGCGTTCACAAGGCAAACATCCTCAAGATGTCTGACGGCATGTTCCTCGCGATCTTCCGTGAAGTTGCAAAGGATTACCCGGAGATCGAGGCTGATGACAAGATCATCGACAACACCTGCATGCAGCTCGTCATGAACCCGAACCAGTTTGATGTGATGGTAATGCAGAACCTCTACGGCGACATTCTCTCCGACCTTTGCAGCGGTCTGATCGGCGGCCTTGGTCTTGTACCGTCCAGCAACATTGGTGCCGACTATGCAATGTTCGAAGCCGTTCACGGAAGTGCTCCGGATATTGCCGGAAAGCACCTTGCAAATCCGACGGCGTTCCTGTGGTCCGCATGCATGATGCTTGAGTATCTTGGTGAAAATGAGACAGCATCCCGCATCCGAAGAGCAGTGGATGAGGTCCTCGCGGAAGGAAAGCACCTGACAAGAGATCTCCATGGTGAGGCATCTACGGAAGAGTATGTGGATGCTGTGATCGCGAGATTATAATAAAAGAAAGATAGAAAGAAAAAAAGAGAACCAAAACCCGGCGGATCGCCGGGGATGGTTCTCTTTTCTGTGTTTTACAGCACTTCGCAACCTGCGGAAGCGGAATCAACTGTGCTTCTCATCACAATATCTGCAGCGATATACCTCATGATCCTTATCATCGAGATAGAAAATATGCGGCAGCTCCTGCTCGATGGAGGTGATGCAGCGCGGGTTCTTGCAGTGGATCACGTTCTTTAAGATCTTCGGGAGATGCAGGGTGCGCTTCTCGGCGATCTTGTCGTCGCGGATGATGTTGACGGTGATGTTGTGGTCGATATAGCCGAGGATATCGAGGTCGATGGAGTCTAACGGTCCCTCGATCTTGATGATGTCTTTTCTTCCCATCTTGTTGCTCTTTGCGTTCTTGATGATCGCGACTGTGCAGTCTAACTCACCGAGGCGCAGATAGCGATAGATATCCATGCTCTTGCCCGCCTGGATATGGTCAAGGACAACGCCTTCCTGAATTCCGCTGATATTTAACATGGCTTTTCTACCTCCAGTAATGTCATAATGAGTGCCATACGGACATATACGCCGTTCTGGGCCTGTCTGAAGTAAGCGGCACGCGGGTCATCGTCCACCTCAACAGAGATCTCGTTGACACGCGGGAGCGGGTGAAGCACATACATATCCGGTTTCGCAAGCTTCATCTTATCCTTATCAAGAATGTAGCAGTCCTTCATGCGGATGTAGTCTTCCTCATTGAAGAAACGCTCCTTCTGGACTCTTGTCATGTAGAGGATATCCAGTTCTTCCATCGCATCATCAAGACTGGTCGTCTCACGGTACTCGATATTTTTAGCATCAAGGACACTCTCCTTGATATAATCCGGTACCTTTAATTCCGGCGGGGAAATCAGGATAAAACGGATTCCCTCATAGCGGGACAGCGCGTTGATCAGGGAGTGAACGGTACGGCCAAATTTCAGATCTCCGCAGAGTCCGACCGTCATATTGGAGAGTCTGCCCTTTAAAGAACGGATCGTATATAAATCGGTTAAAGTCTGTGTGGGATGCTGGTGACCGCCGTCTCCGGCGTTAATAACAGGAATCGAAGATTTGGTGGAGGCTACATAAGCGGCGCCTTCCTTTGGATGTCTCATCGCGCAGATATCTGCGTAACAGGAAATAACACGGATTGTATCGGAAACACTTTCGCCCTTGGAAGCGGAACTGGAATCAGCGGAGGAAAATCCGAGAACGGAACCTCCAAGATTTAACATGGCAGCTTCAAAGCTTAAACGGGTTCTTGTGCTGGGCTCATAGAAGAGAGTAGCTAATTTCTTTCCGTCGCATACATGTGCGTATCGGAAACGGTCTTTCTCAATGTCGGCGGCAAGTTCTAAAAGACTTTCCGTCTCCTCAAGAGAAAAGTCAAGAGGATTTAACATGTGTCTCATGATGTTTATAATCTCCTTTCAGGCCTCACGGCGATCCGCATCGTATGTGACCGCGCTTAGGCATTTTCACTATTATAGCGAATCTGAAACAGAATTTCCACTATTTTTTTTAAGAAAATTGTGTTAAAATATGAAACAGTGAACGCAGAGAAACAAAAGAAAAATAAGTGGACAAATTCTGCAGGGCAGGAAGAACTGCCAGATGAAATTCGTGAAATCCCGTGGAAAAAGGACATTGGAGAAAGTCAGAAATGCAAATGAAAAACTGCGGGAAACGCGCGGTGGAGGAACTATGAGAAAGACGATGGAACAGATCGTTCTGGAAGGTCAGGTCGCGAAATGCCGCTCTATAGAGGAACTTTATGTGTTGTGGGAGCTGATGCAGCAGATGGAGGAAGATCCCTTTGGGAACACCTGCTATCCGGAGCTGGATCAGAGAAATTTTCATATCGACGGAATCGCGGATCCGGAACATTATGACGGGACGCTTTACATATTAAAAGAGACAAATATGAGAAAGATGATCCAGAAGGGTGAGACGATGCCGGTGGCATCGGACATCCGCGCGGATTTCCTATCCGGAAAAAGTCCCTCCGGCCGGGTGGAATATCTGGATTATCTCACAAGCATGCAGAAGATCCTGTGGGAGGAAAAAAATCCAGGCGAGGAGTGCAGGCTTCCGGGGAAAAAACTAAGGGAAAAGGCAGCAGTCCTCTATATCAATAAGCGCGGTGGAAAAGGCGCGGCCGACGAAATCAGCATGGACTACGGCCAGTATTATATCGAGTTTATCAAGAAGCAGATCCGTCTCTTAAATCCAAAGACCGTGGTCTGCTGCGGCGAGGATCTCTTCCGCCTGATCGTTATGGAAGTTTTCCAGAATAAAAAGCAGAAAAAGAACCGTGAGATCTATATGAAATGGAAGGATCTGGTCCGGGGAGATGTATTCTTTGCGGACAGGGACTACCGACCGGTGAAGGAAACAAAGAAGGACGAGGCAGAGGTCCGGGTCGTGCGGATGTGGAATCCGTCATATCGGGTAAATAATGGACAGTATGTGTCGTTGGAAGAGTACCTGAAAGAATTTAAGAGGAGACTTTCCGGTGAGGAGGAAAATAAGCAGGGAGAGCAGTGGAATATGGACAGAACGGTTGAAAACCTGCAGCCGGAAACGAACAACGAAGAAAAAGCAGACATAGAAGAGGCAGATGTAAAAGAAACAGATTCAGAAAAAATGGAATAGGACAGGCGCAAAGGGAATTTCTACGGTTTCAGTAAAACCGGAGAGATTCCCTTTTTTCTATGACTGCGGAGAGAATTGACCGTGGGTTCTGCGGATCCGGAAGAACGTAAGAAATTGTAAGAATAATTAAGTAATTTTATATAGTCAGAACACGATGGGAACGATATACTTGAAATATAAAAAGAATCGGCGAAAAAACGCTGTAAAAATTTAAGAAGAAGGGGGCGGACGGATGCAGCAGAAGGAAGATGCGGTAATACAGGTAAAAGATCTGTATAAGGTTTACCGCATGGGCGAGGAGAAGGTTTACGCGTTAAATGGTGTGAGTTTTGAGATCCACCGGGGCGAGTTCTGCGCGATTACCGGACCGTCCGGTTCCGGTAAATCGACGCTTTTAAATATGTTGGCAGGTCTGGAACACCCGACAAAAGGAGAGATCGTGATCGCCGGAAAACATATAGAAAAGTTGAATGAAAAACAGCTTGTGACCTTCCGAAGAGAGCGGGTCGGGTTTATCTTCCAGTCCTACAACCTGATCGGGACGATGGATGCGGTGGAAAATGTGGCTTTGCCGTTATCGTTTCGGGGAATGCCGAGGGCAGCGAGGATCAAGCGGGCGAAACAGTATTTAAAGCTTGTGGGACTTGAGAAATTTATGACCCATATGCCGAACCAGATGTCCGGTGGACAGCAGCAGCGAGTCGGGATCGCAAGGGCTTTGGCGATGAACCCGCAGATCATCTTTGCGGATGAGCCGACAGGAAACCTGGATTCGAAGACAACGATGGAAGTCTTAAAACTCATGCAGAAGGTCGTAAGGGAACAGAAGCAGACGCTTGTGATGGTTACCCACGACAACAATCTGGCGACCTACGCGGACCGGATCTTTAAGATTATCGACGGAAAGATCGTGAGCATCGAGGAGAATCACCACGAGGTGGACCTGGTGCAGTTAGAAGAGTCCATGCAGGCGGCGGCAGAGGCGCAGGCGGAGGGGAAATCTAAGAATCCGGCAGAAGAAGAGCAAATAGAGACAGTTGTGGAAGCAGAAGAACACCGGATAGAGAGAAAGTCAGAATAACAATCAACAAAATTTTGGAATAAACGCAAAAATATGGAAAGCTGGCACAAATAACTAAAATAGAACAGCCAGGAGGAGAGGAACAGTATGAAAATAAAAGGATTACGCTGGATGGCAACATTCCTTGCCGCGTGTATGCTGATGGGCGCAGTCCCGGCAACTGCATTCGCGGCGAAGGAGACAACAGAAGCGGCGGAGACGATCCCACAGGTATATCGGATGGATGACGACAATGATACCGTCCGCCTTGTGATCGGAAAAACGCCGACTTTATATATCGGAAAAAACGGAACCGTTTCCGTGACACTCATGAACATGGAGGACAAAGACTGGATCGAGACGGAGATCTGGATCGCCTCCGAGGATGATTTCCGGAACCATTATTCTGATGAGATCACAAAGACGGAGGACCGTGACAGCGAAGAGAGCAGCATCGTCCAGTCCATGAAGACGATCTATCCCTTTGAGGTGACGGATTCCTTAAACCGCCATTACAAGGTTGGTCATGTAAATAAAAAAGCGAAAAAGACCGTTAATCTGAATGTCAATGTAAAAAAAGGTCTGGAAGAGGGCTATTATCCGATCCTGATCTACATCTCAAAGCGCGCTCAGGGCGAGGACGGAATGTCCTCCGAGTACGCAAAGACGATCATGGCGTGGATCGAGACAAAGAAGACAACAGGAACCAGTGAGACAAATGAGGACAACTCCGAGCCGGTAGCATTCGCCCTCGGCGAGAATCAGCCCACCCCGTCCGCGAACTATTCCGAGGTCATGAATTTCGATGTAAATGTGAGAAATACCGGTTATAAGACCGCTTACGATGTACGTGTCGATATGGAGCTCTCTGAGGATATCGCGAAGTTTCCGTTCGAGATCAATGACGGAAATTATGACCGGCAGATGGGAAATATGAATCCGGATCAGACGGTGGCGGTTCCATTCAGCATGGCGGTGCGGGAAAAGGCGAAATCCGGCTATTATCCGATCAAGTTTAAGATCCGTTACCGGGAAAATGAGAATGGAAACTTTGCGGCTCCTGTTGAGGACACCTTTTATGTGCGGGTCTATGGAAAAGACGAGGATGATTCTCTGGATTCTGAAGCAGGCGAGAACGAAAGAACAAAGGCGCGTATCATCGTCGACAGCTTTGAGACGGATCCTGCGGAGATCTATGCCGGACAGGATTTTACGCTGAAGGTGCGCATGAAAAACGCTTCCAACAGTATCGTAGCAAGCAACATCCTGTTTACCTTCGAGTCGGAAACAGTGAGCGACAGTCCGGTATTTACGACGGTGAACGGTTCAAACTCCGTGGTTGTTAATTCTCTGGCACCGGGAGCATCCGACACGCTGACGATAAAATTTTCTTCAAGTCCCACAGCGGAACAGCGTTCCTACACGATCACGATCAATGAGCAGTATGACAGCCCGGAATTCAAGAACGCGAAGGAAGCCGTAAAGATCGCGGTTGGATTAAAGCAGGAGGCACGGTTAAATACCGGCACCATCGAGGTCATGCCGGATGCTATTTCCGTAGGCGAAGAGTCAAACGTGATGTTTTCCATCAACAACACCGGAAAAGTCATGCTCTATAACGTGAACGCGGTCTTTGAGGCTGATTCTATCCAGAAGAATGAGGCTTATGTTGGAAATATCGAACCCGGAAAAAGCGGAAACGTGGATACGATGATCAACGGGATCGCCCCGACCATGGATGACGGAAAGGTAAAACTCTCCATTACATATGAGGATGAGAACGGAAAAGTCTCTACGGTCGAGAAAGAGATCCAGCTTATGGTAAATGAGGATCAGAGCATGGATGAAAGCAATGTTGATGATACCTGGAGCAGTGACGATATACAGCCGGAACCGTCCACGACGGATAAACTGAAACATCTCGCAATTCCGGTGGGAATCGTGGGAGTGGTCCTTGCAGCTGTGATCCTTGTGGTCATCAGACGCAAAAAGAAGAAAGCGGGAATGGACGATGAGATTCTTTGATCTGCTCATCATGAGCATCAATAACCTGCGCAGACGGAAACTCAGGACGGGACTTACCGTTCTGGGTGTTGTCATCGGCACGGCCTCCATCGTAGTCATGGTCTCTCTGGGAATCGGATTGAAGGAAAATACCGTGGAATCCTATGCTTCCTTCGGAAGTCTCACAAGGATCCAGATCAGTTCCGGATACGGGAACCAGTCCGAGGACGATTACCTCGTGGACGCCACGGTGACGAAGCTTGCGAAGATCCCACATGTGAAGAGTGTGTCCCCGATCCTGGAGACAGATGTGAATCTGAAGCAGGGAGTTTATCAGGGATATTCGAACATTGTGGGAATGCCAAGGGAGGAGTTGGAACAGATTCCGCTGGCGGAGGGAAAGCTTCCGGATAAGAATGCGGCGACTCTGGAATTTATCGTCGGAAATATGGTTTCCGACAACTTTTATAACAGCAAGACCGGAAAGGGAAGCTGGGACGGTGAGGATCTTTCCAAAGTGGATCTTATACACAAGCCGTTTTTTACCATGTTCCAGAATATGGGAAACGGGGATGAAAACAGCCAGAAAAAGTATCTTTTCCCGGCCTGTGCTCTGGTGGATGGCGGCGAGAACGGATTTTCTGAGTATGGATACCAGATCTACACGGATATTGATCTGTTAAAGACCCAGCTGAAAAAAATCTACCGGAAGAACCCGATCCCCGGACAGCCGACAAATAAAAAGGGAAAACCCTACAATTATTTTGTCTACAATATGGTTTATGTGAATGTGGACGATATGGAACATGTGACGGAGGTCCAGAAAGCGATCACAGATATGGGCTATGAGGCCTACAGCAGCATGCAGTGGCTCGAACAGGCCCAGCAGCAGACGGATATGATCCAGGCGGTCCTCGGAGGCATCGGTGCTGTATCGCTGTTTGTGGCGGCAATCGGAATTGCAAACACGATGATGATGTCCATCTATGAGAGAACGAAGGAGATCGGTGTGCTGAAGGTTTTGGGATGTGCGCTTGGAGATATCCGGACGATGTTTTTGATGGAGGCAGGATTTATCGGATTTATGGGAGGCGTTCTGGGACTTGGCTTAAGCTACAGCGTCTCCGCGGCGATCAATAAGTTTCTGGGAGCCAGTCTCTCCGGTATGACCGGCGGCTCCGGAGCGATCTCAAGGATCCCGCTGTGGCTTTCTGGATCCGCTGTGGTCTTTGCGGTCCTGATTGGCATGCTGGCCGGACTTTTCCCGGCACTGCGGGCGATGAAATTAAGTCCGCTGGCGGCGATCAGAAATGAATAAGGTAAATGAGTCCTGGGTGCGCTGACACCTTAAAAATCTGACATTTCAGCCAGTCCACAGGCAGGTTGGAAAGCGGCAGAAAAATTCCACTGTAAAGCCGCACATGGAAAGGCGGACGGTTGACAGGCAACAGAAAAATCGGGATTAAAAGATCCGGTAAAACAAAAGACACGCCATACAGATTTCACTTAAAACCTGTATGACGTGTCTTTTTCAATTCTTAAAATATCTGATCATTTACCCGGCACTTAAGCCTTGGCCGCCTTCTGTCTGGACAGTGTCTGTACACCTTCAATAACAAGGATGATCGCAAGGAAGATCAGAAGGATTCCGAGGATCGTCTGTGCCCACGGACCCCAGTCAGCGCCGCCTGCGGCAATCATGCCGATCTGGTTCTTAACTGTGAGTGCAAGGGAGGTGATCGTAACGATGATCATGAATGCCATCGGGATCAGGAACATCTTGTTGTTTTTGCCCATGTTTCCGAGCCATGTGGCAACGGCTAAGAGGCCGATACCCGCGAGAAGCTGGTTGGCAGCTCCGAACAGTCCCCAGATCTTTCCGTATCCGTTCATGCCGAGAAGGATGCCAAGGACAACTGTGAGGATCGTAGCGAAGTACGGATTTACCATAACCTTTTTCCAGCCCTCTTTGATGTCGGCAGCAGTTTCACCCGGCTCAAGCCAGAATTCCTGGAACATGAAACGCGCAAGACGGGTTGCAGTATCAAGAGAAGTCAGGCAGAATGCGGAATATGTAAGTACCAGTAAGGAGTTTAAAATGCTGTAGCTTCCCGGGATGATATCGTCGATCATGTGAGCGATACCGCCTCCGAAGATCGCTGTCGCGCCCTTTAATGCCTGATCCGGATGAACTGCGTTCCACTTGTAAGCATAACCGATGGCGCAGAGAGTTAAAACTGCGAGAACACAGATTAAAATTATAAAAATTTTATAAAATCAATTTGTTGTACCCCTGCCGGTAAAAATATGCAAGATTTTTGCAAAAAAATAGTAGTAACGATACGAAAAATTAACAAAAAAAGGTGAGCATCCGGCGCGGATACGATGAGATACAGGCAAGAAAGACCGCAGATCCAGATCTTGATGTAAAGGAAAAACAATCGAAATTGTAAAAGCACCTGAACAGATCCGCCCGCATAAAATAAGGTAATGAAGCTTAAGGCGGCTTTCTTTGAAGACATTTCCGAAACCACTGAGCATACAGGAAGAGCGGGAGTACCTGAAGCGTTACAAAGAGGGCGACCTGGAAGCGAGAGAAGTGCTGATCAACCGGAATCTCCGTCTTGTTGCCCATGTCATAAAGAAGTACCAGCAGACCGGATACGATATGGATGATCTCCTGTCGGTGGGGACCATAGGACTTATAAAGGCAGTAAATACCTTTAATGTGGAGAAAGGATCACGACTTGCCACATATGCGGCGAAATGTGTGGAGAATGCTATCCTCTCACGGATGCGTTTATGGTTCCAAACCAGTATCCCCAGAGCCGAAAAGAACCGAGATGGCGTATTTTGGCACAGGTATCCGAGAATATGTATATCCTTTGCTCTGCTTTGGACGGCTGCGTAAGGTATGCACCTATGTATATCCATAGTTTCCGACCGATCGCCCCTCGCAAGATCTTGGAAGCACAGCTGTTCAATCAGCAGTATCAGAACTACGAAGATATTCCCAATGTACCGGACAGGCTCCGTTGGTGCCGTCATCACATGGGCCTGATGCAAAAGGAAGTTGCAGAGCTGATCGGTATCAGCCGTGGACATTACATAGATTTTGAAGTCGGATATGTTGACTACTATCCAAAGGAGATTGTGGACAAGTTGGCAGAGCTATATGGAGTACCGGTGGATGACCTGCTGGATGATTACAATCGCTTCTTATATAAAGGACAAGGAAAGATGATACGAGAATATCGTGAAAGTTTGGGACTAAAAAAGAAACCGTTTGCTCGGCTGATGGGAATTTCACCTAATCTGCTTCGAGCATGGGAAGATCATCAAAAGCGAATGAACATCAATTCCTGGAACAAGTATTTCAAAGGGAAAATAAAAGCATAAGAAAAGCAGGTGAGGGGGCCTTAATCGGTTTGCTCACCTGCTTCCTTTTTTGCGGATGCGATAACCGCACCCAGCAACTCCGCCTTTTGATCGGATGGACAATTTAATTTTTTGATATACTGATTGACCATATCTGCGTGGACACCGGCTACTCGCTCTGCCAATTCACGTTTCCCCTGTTCTGTTTTAGGATAATGGACAATTACATTGATTGGAGCACTCTTTCTTGCGATACCACGCACCTCCCTCGGTATTTCAGTTTATGAGAGAGAAGTTGTCCGCTATAACCACATTACTGCAGCCGCTTTGCTACTTCAAAAAATAGGAATTGATGCTATAATAAAAGGTAAGATATTCGGAACTTCTTTCGTGATATCATTCTATCAAGAAACTGTCAAAGGCACATTGAGTGCCAATTGACCATAAATTGACTACTTTTCGAAGGGAGGGCTGTTTATGGAAAGATGTGATTTCAGTTCAGTCATGACCATTGTTCGACGCTTTATCA
Source organism: Desulfotomaculum sp. OF05-3 (assembly GCF_003435535.1). Lineage (NCBI taxonomy): Bacteria > Bacillati > Bacillota > Clostridia > Eubacteriales > Desulfotomaculaceae > Desulfotomaculum > Desulfotomaculum sp. OF05-3. The sequence continues at coordinate 13,278 of NZ_QWGO01000030.1, forward strand.
GCGACGATTACGATACAAACCAAACTGCATTGTTAGAAGATGTTTTTAGCTCCTTGTTTACCCAAACAAAGGAAACGATTACATTTGATATGGCATTGGTCTGCCGCTGGTTCACCGGGCAGGCAAAAATCAGTCCGAAAATAACGCAGTTTTATTCCAGAGATGGCAATCGTGAAAAACTGGCAGCAGATTTGGAAAACAATGTACTGCTTTCAATGTATGATAGTTCTATGGCTGCACAGGAAGTATACCGACTGCTAATGCAGGATGATACCATTTCGGAACGAGTAAAAAAAGAATGCTCCCGGCACTATCCTTGTGATAGCCGAGAGGATGAAGCATCGTTTATAGCGGATGTTCTTTGCTTCGGCATGGAGCGTGAGTTTATCAAGCGTGACCCAAAGGTAAAGAATCTCCTTGCTGACGGAAAGCTTTCTCCAATTCTCAGTGATTTCATTGCTGATGAAGGAGCACCAAAGCCTTGCCGACATTTCTGCGGACGTGAAAAAGAACTGGAAATGCTTCACGAATTGTTATTGGAGCATGGAAAGGTATTTCTTCATGGCATCGCCGGTATCGGTAAGAGCGAACTGGCAAAAGCCTATGCAAAGCAGCACCGCAAGGAATACACCAATGTTCTGTATCTGACCTATACCGGTAATCTGATGCAGGATATAGCGGATATGGATTTTGCTGATGACCTTCCGGATGACAGCGAGCAGGAACGCTTCCGCAAACACAATCGCTTCCTGCGTACATTGAAAGAAGATACGCTGTTTATTGTAGATAATTTTAATACTACGGCTTCTCAGGACAGCACTCTTTCTGTTGTGATGAAATATCGCTGCCGTATGTTGTTCACGACCCGCAGCAGATTTGATAACTACGATTCCATGGAAGTAACCGAAATTGCAGGCAAGCAGGCGTTATTATCCATTGCCGGTTGCTTTTTCTCGGACGCAGAAAAATACCAGAGTGTATTGGAACAAATCATTGATACGGTTCACAGTCACACGTTGGCGGTAGAACTGGCAGCTCGACTGCTTGAAACGGGTATTCTGGAGCCGATGGATTTGCTGGAAAAGCTGAAAGAAGAAAAAACATCCTTGGATGCTGATGATAAAATCGGCATCACCAAGGACGGTCAGAGCCGCAAGGCAACTTACTATGACCATATCCATACATTGTTTTCCTTGTATCAGCTTGCCGGTGATGAACAGGATATTATGCGGAGCATGGCGTTTGTACCGACAACCGGTATCAGTTCCCGTGTGTTTGCAGGCTGGTTGATGCTTCGGAATATGAATACCATCAACGATCTGGTGGAAAAAGGATTCATACAGACAAAGTCCTGTCATTCGATTGCCTTGCATCCGATGATTCAGGAAGTAGCAATTACAGAAACCAAGCCTTCTGTCCGGAACTGCCACACCCTGCTCAACAGCTTGCAGGAACTTTGTCTACGGCATGGCGAAGAAGTTTCCTATTACAAACAGTTGTTCCAGACGGTCAATAATATCGTGACTTCGATTGAAAAAGACGATACTGCATCCTATCTCCGGTTTTTGGAAGATTCCTTTCCGTATATGCAGAAGTATGGCTATGAATCTGGAATGGAATTGATTTTGACAGAACTGGCTTCTATGCTGAAAGACAATACCATTGGTTCTGTTTCTGACCGTGCTTTGCTTCTGGACTTCCGTGCCGCTAATGAGAAGAAACCGGAAAAGGCAATCAAGCTGGAAAAAGAAGCTGTGACGCTGATCTCCGAAGTGACCGCAGAGAACGCCATTCTTGCAGCGAATCTCCATGCAAACCTTGGCGGTCTGTATAAGCAGACCAGTAAGTTGGAACTGGCAAAGCAGCATATGGAAACGGGTATTCACTTGCTTGAGCAATACGGCTTGGCGCCTTATCATGACAGTATTCCGCAAATCACCAATTATGCGGTACTGCTGACGGATATGGGTGAGCCGTACCTCGGGTTATCTGCATTACAAAGGCTGTCTCGTGTCATCAAAGAATCTAACTCTGATGTGTCCGGTGATTATGCCGTTGTACAAGAAGCTATGGGCAATATCTGTCTGTCAATCGGCGATGTTCTGCAAGCTACCACACACTTTAAGAACGCTCTGGCTATCTATGAGGTGCTGTTTGATGCTGAACCGGAACTGATTGAAGAAAAGAAGCAGGACATATTAGAAACTTATACTCAGGCTGGGGTGCAATTAGGTAGACAGTGATTGGATGCGAAAAATTGAATTTTGTGAGGTGTTGGCATGAGTGAATTCATGAAATTAGCGATTGTATTTATTTCAATGTTGGTTTTGTTTTATTTTTTATGGGTCAACGGATATATGATTTTGAACGCAAAACGAGCCTTATTATTTGTTGTTTCACTCAGAGGGAAAAATAAATGCGAAGTTTCTTTTTCATCTTGTAGCGGATATGTAAAAAAGGTAATAAAATTTAACGAAAGTCGTTAATATACTTTTAAGTTGGATGGCGATGTCTCAAAAGGAAGTATCCATGTTATTGTAGAAAATGAAAATAAAGAGACCATATTAGATTTGACACCAGAGATAAAAACCGGTATGTTGACTGTCGATGAAAAATGTAGATATTTTCTAATACTATAAATGAGCAAATTTGAAAAATTGCACAAAACTACGCTATAGATTTCATAAAAGTGCTAAAGTCATGACTTTCCTTTGCACATCGGAAAAGATAATGATACTTTTCCAACTGGATAAGGGAGCTATAGAAAATATTGATGAGCGATTAAAAGAAAGTTTGTCAATTTATTTAAAAAGAAAAGAAAAGTTACAATTCCTGAAAAAAGCATTGTATTTTGCACCTACATTAACTGAGACAAAACAACACATTTTGCTTTCAATATGCCACATGCTCTGTAACCGCTTAACTGGAAAGAGAAATTTAGAAGCAAAATATCTGCAACTAATCAGGATTGCTATTCGAACATTAAAGAAACGTGAAGAGTTTTTTAATAAGTTATAGTATAATTTTTGCTTAAAAGTTGCAAGGAGCAAATTAAAACCAGGAGGATAATTATGGGACATTTTTATATGGAGAATATATGCACGATGGACGAACAAAGGAAATGTGAATTAAAAATAATTGCCGGCAAAATAGGATGGATCTTATTGATTGCGTATTTGGGTTCGCTAATACTTATGCGAATAATGCCGATTTTTGCTGAAAATATGGCTTTTTATATATTTTGGGCTGGTATCGTATGGGTGGGAATGAAAAAATGGGGAAGGTTGTCTTTGCTGGATACATGTTATTCTAAAAACAAATATGAATTATCCGTATTGGAAAAAGGTTTATTAACGGCATTTGTAATATTTTTATCCCATGTTTTTTGTGCATTCTTTTTGTTTTTGTATGCAAAAGTATTTCAAGACATCGTAATGATGAATGATAAAAGTTTACACAGTGGTTTAGATATTTTCACAGGTGTAATACTGGGACCTCTGGTAGAGGAATGGATTTTTCGGGGAATTCTATGGTCTAAGCTGAAGTCTTATGGGGAGGGATTTGCAATTTTAGCAACAACTATACTGTTTGCTATAATGCATGGTCAGGGGTTATTATTAATATTTCTTTTGATTGGTTTTTTTTCAGGTGTTTTGGTCTGCCTCACAGGAAATTTATGGTATGCTATTACTTTTCATGTTATTCATAATCTGGGGATTTTCTTGTGGGAAAATAAATTGTTTTCCTTTTCAATGAATATGGTTTTAACCATGTTATTAAATGCAGGACTCTTTTTAATGCTTTTAATCCTGCTATTGCTCTGTAGTAAGAAGAATATACTTTTACATTTGTATTATTGTAAAAAGAAATTATTAGAAAAAATTATTTCTGAAAAAAGTAGATTAGTAGTTTTTTTTAATACAGCTGGAATTATGTCATTTGTTTTTTATTTTGGAGTTTCATGGCTGATATCGTTGGTTTCTTTTGGACTAAATTTATAAAGGTAGGTGTTATTTCATGAAAGGTAGTGAGTCGCAGAAATGGTCTGTCAACTTTATTGATGGCTATTTTGAGTATATTTTGAGTTTATATAAAAAAGAGGAATCATCACCCAAATGCTATATAGATTTGCTTATTATTATTTCGGATGCAATAGATTATCTAAAGGATCCTGTTTGGGAAGAAGTTGGTTATTCTATATGTAAAAAAATATAGGTTCCTTTGCAAGTGCAACACATATAATGGACAAATGACATCATCAGCCAGTATCTCTGGATTCCTTTTTGGGAACGCAGCTGATATTTATCCAGACCAAGCTTTTTCTTGCTTTGTCGGAAAAACAGTTCAATTTGCCAGCGTTGGGTATAAAGTCTCAGGATTTCCTGCGTGGATAATGCTGCATTCGTTGAAACAAAGATCCGCAGTGCTTTTGGAATCCCAAAACATGGTGTTGGATAGCTCAGTAGAACCACTGTATTGGGAACATCATTCAGATTCCCTTCATACCGATATACGTAAAACTGCCTTTTATCAACGGTCACAAGGCTGATGTTTGGATCTGTTTTCCGCAAGTGAAGGGCAAATGCACTGGCTTTCTGACGGATTCCGCAAGGATAGAGGATTCGGTTGGTTTTTAAAGCCCCTATGGTGTAGAATCCTTTTTTAGCAAAGCAATCCATGACTTTGGCTGAAGTATACCAGCTGTCACAAAGGAAGTAGGAAACTATCGGTGCAATAGGAAGTTCTGCAGCAATATCCTGTATGATCTGGATCTTTGATTTTGTTTTATCATACAGAATAACGGCATAATTCAGAGTGATTCCATTGCAGAAAGCATGACGGACACGATCTGGTGCCCATAATCCTGTCTGCCTTTCAGATGAGATTGATGAAAATACGCAGCTTCGATTGGATGCAAAGCCTGTGACGAAAGCTTTGTATGGGAAGCAATCGTATCATCCACAATGCAAAAGATAGGCTGACCGGAAATAGTCGCCCCCCGGTAGATCAAATATGCAACGCTGTTTCTTAGGGCATCCTGAAAAAGGAAATCATTCCACTTTCCCTGATTCAGGAAGTGAGCCACAATCGTTCTATGATGTTGGCTGGTCAAGGCGAAATCCGTTGTTTTGCCACGGTATCCACGCAAAAAGGTAGAAAGAATGATAGCCATAAAATGCTGCAGGTAAATATCGGATAAAAAACAGTTGAGGTTGAGAACTTTAAAGTAATTGTAAATCTTATTGGAATGATGTATAATGTTTGCAATAGGCACCCCCTTGTTTGAATGAGTAGGTTGTTGGTCGCACTTCAATTATACATCATTCAGCAGAGGGTGTCTTTCTTTTGTGCAAAATTTAGGATTTACTCATTTATAGATCTAATACTTAAATTTGAAAAAGCAGATGGCAAGATTAAGTTACAATGGGATTAGTGGGTATATAGTTTATAAAATCATCATTTTTCAAATCGCAGTCTGTCGTAGCCTCAAATTAAATAAAGAACTGCCTTGGGCAGCCATGTACTTAACGGTGTGTGGCTGCTTTTCCTTTGTTGAAACAGAATAAAACAATGAGAGAATACAGGGATAATATCCTGATTGAAGCATATAATAGGCTTTAGAACGGAAAACTGTGTTAAGTTGCAAAAATCTTTCCTAAAACCGGTTATACATATTGATTTGAAGGTTGCGATATGGTAATATAGAACAGAAAACTGTATTAAGTTGCAAAAATCTTTCCTAAGGAGGTTATCGTATGGAGATTCGCAGAGATTTTTACTTAGACAAATTGATTAGAAGAAAGAACAATGGATTGATTAAGGTAATTACAGGTATTCGCAGATGTGGAAAGTCCTATCTGCTGAATAATATTTTCTATAATCACTTGTTAGAGTCCGGTGTCCCTGCTGACCATATTATTCGTTTTGCGTTTGATTCCGCAGACGACCTGTATTTGATTGGAGAAAGCCTTATCAAAATTGAAAAAGAAAAACGTGGAGTTGATCCGGAGAAATTTATGGCATATATCCGTTCCCAAGTTACCACGGATGGAATGTATTATCTGCTTTTGGATGAAGTTCAGCTGATGGACTGCTTTGAATCTGTATTGAATGGTTATCTTCGCAAAGATAATATGGATGTATTCGTAATCGGAAGTAATGCAAAATTCCTGTCCAAAGATATTGTTACGGAGTTTGCCGGACGTGGAGATGAAGTCCATATGTATCCACTGAGTTTTTCGGAATTTATGTCGGTTTTCAAAGGCGACAAGTATATGGGATTGTCTGAATATATGCTTTACGGAGGCATCCCGCTGGTCGTTCTTCGTGAAAGTAGCAGCGATAAGGCGGCAGCATTGCAAAACCTGTTTAGCGAAATTTATATTCGAGATATTTTCAAACGTAACCGGATTAAAAATATTGGAGAACTGGAAGACCTGCTGAATATCCTTTCCTCTGCTATTGGTTCTCTGACCAATCCTGAGAAGTTAAAGAATACCTTTAAGACTGTAAAAAAATCTAAAATCACTTCAAAAACGATCAAGAAATATCTGGATTGTTTTGAGGATTCTTTCCTGATTGAATCAGCACAGAGATATGACATCAAGGGTAAGGCATATATTGAAACTCCAAAGAAATACTATTTCTCTGATCTTGGGCTTCGCAACGCAAGGATTAACTTCCGTCAGTTTGAGCAGACACATTCCATGGAAAATGTGATTTATAACGAACTGCGTATGCGTGGATACAGCGTGGACGTTGGTGTTGTTATTATTGCGGAAAAAGACCAAGAAGGAAAGGTAACCCGTAAACAGCTGGAAGTTGATTTTGTATGCAATCTCGGTTCTTCCAGATATTATATCCAGTCAGCTTATTCATTACCTGATGAAGCGAAACGTACTCAGGAAATCAGACCGTTTAGAAAGATAGACGATTCTTTCAAGAAGATTGTTATTACAAAAGATATTGTACAGCCGTACTATGATAACTATGGTATTTTGACCGTGAATATCTATGATTTCCTTCTTGACCCGCAAATTCTTGAAAAATAGTACAATGTAAACTCTTGTTGCGGATATGCAAAGTCGGTGTGGTGGTGAATTATAGTGATTTTAAGTACAATGAAGTCACCAAGCAAAGGAGGATTTCATATGAAACTATCTGATAAAATTGTAGGACTGAGAAAGTCCAATGGAATGTCTCAGGAGGATTTGGCTGAAAAACTGGATGTATCAAGACAAGCTATTTCTCGTTGGGAATCAGGAGCTGCGATGCCTGATGCAAATAACATTCTTCAACTTAGCAAGCTGTTTGATGTTACAACAGATTACTTACTGAACGATGATTACCAAAGTGATAATGACTTGCCGAAGATAAAAGAAGTTCAAAACGATAATCTCGGTCAGATTATGATCTATCTGGTGACACTTGAAGTGATGATACTTTTGATGCAGTTTATGACAATGTTCATTCTTCAAAATGTGTTTTTTGCATTTCTAAGTTTCCTGCCGTTTGTTGCAGCCATTGGCGGGTTTGAATATGCGTATCAGAAGAAAGTATCCAGTGCAACAGAAAAAACAAAGAACTTCCGTAGAAAGTTTTACAAAATTTCTGCTTGGTTGGGACTTTATTTCCCGATTAGATTTATCGTAAGTGTTGCGGCAGGATTCTACCCTCGTCCGTATAATACTTTGGTATTAGAGGCTATTATTTTAGTAATCTATATTGCAGTAGCAACTTGTGTTAATCTTTCAATAGACAAAAGTTATTTGCCAAAAGAATAAAAGGAAAAATGATTTTGTATAGCAGTCATGCACTACGGTGTGTGGCTGCTTCTTTTTTTGCTCAATTTCCACTCAATCCACGCTCAATGTGCTTTTGCCCTCTTTCCAGTAGAATGAAATTGCAATGAAAACAGCACCAAATTCAAAAATCCGGTGCCACTTCAAAGCAAATCTACTGAAAAGAGGGCATTTTTTATGACTATCAAATTTTTTGAGGAGGAATTAAGCAAATGAAAGAACTGAAAAGCATCAAAATTATCGCCGTAGATCATGGCTACGGCAACATCAAAACAGCAAACACCGTCACCCCTACCGGCATTACTGCCTATGACACAGAACCGATTTTCTCCGGTAACATTCTGGAATACAACGGCACCTATTACCGCATCGGAGAGGGACACAAGGAATTTATTCCGGACAAAGCCATGGATGAGGACTATTATCTTTTGACTCTGATGGCAGTTGCCAGAGAGCTGAATGCGTATGGCATCCGTGAAGCAGATGTTCATCTGGCTGCCGGTCTGCCGCTGACCTGGGTTCGCAAACAGCGTGAAGATTTCCGAACTTACCTGCTCCGCAATGAATATGTATCTTTCCATTTCAATGGTAAGGAGTACAAGCTCCATTTTGTCGGATGCAGTTTGTTCCCTCAAGGTTATCCCGCTATTGTCAGCAGATTGGGCGATTTCAAGGGAACCAATCTCCTTGCAGACATCGGAAACGGCACCATGAACATTCTCTATATCAACAATAAAAAGGCGGTGGAGAGCCGTTGTTGGACAGAGAAGTTTGGTGTGAACCAGTGTATGATCGCTGCTAAAAATGCCGTGCTGGACAGCTTTGGTGTCAAAATCGAAGAAGTCACCATTGAGCAGGTGCTTCGCTATGGAACAGCGGACATCGGCAAGCCTTATCTGGACTGTATCACTGCCATTGCGAAAAGGTATGTAGCGGATATTTTCGCCACACTCCGCCGCTATGAATACAATCCGGAACTGATGCGACTGTATATTGTTGGCGGTGGTGGCTGTCTGGTCAGAAACTTCGGGCAGTACGATGAAACCCGTGTAACCATTCTGGATGATATTTGTGCGACTGCTAAGGGATATGAATATCTCGCCCATGCCAGCCTTCGCAGGAAGGAGTAAGCATGAGTGAGAATATCCGCAGCACAAATCTTCGTTTCAATCTGGACAAGGATGTGCAGAACCGGGCGTGGCAGTATCTGCAAACGATGGATAAAAAGAAATTCAAATCCTACAGCCAGATTATCGCCATTTCTCTGGTGGACTACTTTGACCGTTACTACAAGAAGCAAGATGAGCCGTATCTGGAAACCAGAGAGCGTGAGGAACGCTTCGTGGAGCAGATTGTAACAGCGGTGGAAAATGCCATGAACAGGACCCTACCGGTATATTTGGCAGGCTGTATGGTTGGTATTGCTCAGATTACACCGCAGGTAGCTGTTGCAGCATCCGAACCGGAAGATGCAGACCTTGACTGGGATTTTCTTGGGGAATAACCGGTATCTATTCTGACAACGGAAGGAGGTGAACGCATGACACAGTTTCTAATAAAGGATACCCTGATACCGCCGTATATGGCATTTCCACGATTTTTACTGGATATGGAGCAGCTGAGTGAAACCGCAAAAATACTGTATGTACTTTTGTTGGATAGAGCAAGACTTTCACAGAAAAACGAAGGCTGGGTAGATGAGCGTGGGCGTGCGTTCATATTCTTTCCAATCAAGGATTTGGCAGAAACCATGCACAAAAGCGAAATGTCTGTTAAGACCGCTCTGGCAGTTCTGGAAAAAACGGATTTGATTTTCCGCAAGCGTCAGGGACCGGGATTGCCAAACAAAATCTATGTAAAAGTCCCACCGGAATATCTGGTGCAGACGGACAGAAATCTTTCCCTGATACAGACAGAAACCTATCCGTCTGACGGACAGGAAACTGTCTCTGTAAGGGAAAGAAAAGTGTCCGGAAGTAATAATGAAAAGAACAATAACAAGATAAAGAAACAAGGGAGTAAGGCTGACCGCACCGCTTACGGAAAATATCAAAATGTTTTCCTGAATGAAAAGGAGCTGGCACAGCTTCAAAAGGAAATACCATTATACCGGGAATATATCGAAAAGCTGTCTGGCTATATACGTTCCAGCGGGAAGCGGTATCAAGACCACGCTGCTACGATTCACAGCTGGTATACGCAGGATCACCCGGCTCCCGTAAGACGCAGCTATGAATGTAAGGAGGATGAAAGCCTATGAACCAAATCACTGGCACCATTCAGAATATCTTTTCTGACCGCCCTTTGCAGGAAGATGAATACCGCAATGAATCAGACAACCTCATCCACTGCGCCAAATGTAAAACACCCAGGCAGCACCATGTGGTTGTTCTTGGAAAGGAAATGGTGGTTCCCATTCGCTGCCGCTGTCAGCAGGAAGTCCAGGATAAAGAGGAAGCGGAGAGAAAGCACCGTGAATTTCTGGATCAGGTGTCCCGTCTGAAAGCCAACGGCTTACAGGACAAGTCCCTGCGGGAATACACCTTTGCCAATGATAAGGGTTACAACCCGGAAATGCAGAAAGCCCATGACTATGTTGTCCATTGGAGCGAAATGAAGGCAAAATCCATCGGCTTGCTTCTCTGGGGCGATGTGGGAACCGGAAAATCCTTTTTTGCCGGATGTATCGCCAACGCTCTGCTGGAGCAGGGTGTTCCGGTGCTGATGACCAATTTCTCCCGGATTCTCAACGCCCTGTCCGGGCTGTATTCCGAGGAGAAGAACCAATATATCGACAGCCTGAACCAGTACAGTCTGCTGATTATTGATGACCTGGGAATTGAGCGCAGTACGGAGTTTGCCTTGGAACAGGTATTCAATGTCATTGATAGCCGATATCGCAGCAAATTGCCACTGATTGTGACAACTAATATGACCTTGGAGGAACTGAAAAATCCGCAGGATCTGACTCGCTCCCGTATCTATGACCGAGTATTGGAACGGTGTGTGCCGCTGAGAATCAACAATCAGAATATCCGGCAGAGAAATGCCGCTGAAAGCATGAAAGAAGCACGGAAAATACTGGAAAGCGGTACTGGAACGTAAGACCGGCGGTGCCGGATTGTCTCCTAATCAGCGGTGCATTGATAATTCCGCTCATGCAGCAACAATCCCGGCACCATTCTTTTCTAAAACAAGTACCAAATAAAAATCAGTTAGACCGGATATGGTCAGAAAGGACGTAAATATGACCGAGGATGAAAAGAAATTATTGCAGGCGAAACACAGACAGGAAGCGGTTGAAGCCAGAAACCGTCAGAAAGAGAGAAAACAGCGCACAAGAAGATTGATTCAGCAGGGAGCTATTCTGGAAAACGTATTCCCGGAAGCACAGATAATGGACTTGGATAATCTAAAAATGGAGCTGGAAAGACGATTAAGTGCAGAAGTTACGGAAAAACATTGAGGTACGAAAGTATCTCTATTCCCGAAGGGCGCACTTACTCACCACCCGATAACATCGGGCGGTGGTATCCCCTTCGGGGCCGTGCGCTCTGCGAGGCGGATGCGGCTCCTGCGGGAGCCTTATGGACAATGCCACAATCCTGCGAGCTTGCTGTCATTGTCCACGCAGCTGGTGGTCGGTGTTACCACCTATAAAAAATACCGTCGCTTTAACCGACGGTATTCCACCAACTGTCTGCAAAAACCTGCCACCGGCAGCTTTGTTGCAGAGATGGGCATTGTTGCCAAGCCCCATTTGCTTTTTCTAAAAAGCAACAAAAACAAAAGCGAAAGGACGGTGATGAAGAATGGCAATCTATCATCTGGAAGCAAAGGTCATCAGCCGTGGAGCCGGGCGCTCCGCTGTGGCGGCTTCCGCATATCTGAGCTGTTCACAGATATACAACGACTACGATGGGATTCAGCATGATTACACCAGAAAACGAGGGCTTGTCTGGCAGGAAGTATTTCTTCCGCCAATCGCTCCGGCTGCGTGGAGTGACCGAAGCATTCTGTGGAATGCGGTGGAGGAAAACGAAAAGACCAAGGACAGCCGCCTTGCCCGTGAATTTGTGGTAGCACTTCCCATAGAACTGGGAAAGACAGACTGGCAGAGCCTTCTCACAGAATTTATTCAGGACAATTTTGTGGCCGAGGGAATGTGTGCGGATGTTGCAATCCATGACCCATATCCGCCCGGACACAATCCACACGCCCACATTATGCTGACGATTCGCCCCTTACAGGAAAACGGTAAATGGCAGCATAAAACCGAAAAAGAATATCTGTGCGTGAGGGATGGCGCAGAATGGGGATTTACCTCTGCTGAATATAAGATCGCACAGGCGGAGGGCTGGGAGAAACAGTATCAATATCTGGTTGGCGAGCGAAAGGTGTATATGGCACCTTCAGAAGCTGAGAAGCAAGGTTATGAACGAGCCAACAAGTATCCCAAAAGTACAAAGTATGGCAGACAGAATCCAATTTCTCAGCGTTGGAACAGCGATGAACAGCTACTCATCTGGCGGGAAAAATGGGCAACCGTTACCAATCGGCATTTGGCACAGTATCCGGAGATAGATGCCCGGATCGATCACCGCAGTCACGCCGCACGGGGATTGGATGAACTGCCAACCATCCACGAGGGCTATCACGCACGAAAGCTGGAAGCGATGGGTATCGTTTCTGACCGCTGCGAAATTAATCGCCAGATCAAGGCGGACAACGCCCTTCTCCGGGAGCTGAAAGCGAAGGTCAAAAAGCTGGCTGCTGCAGTAAAAACTTCGATTCCGGAGCTGGCAAATGCACTGGAATCCCTGCGTGAGAATATGATTGTTCTTATGTACCGCATCAGCCATATCCGTATCAGCAAGCAGAAAATCTCTGACTATGTGGATGCTGTAAAACCGGTCGTGGAACGATATACGGAAATCAAACAGGAAATCAAAGAGAAAAACACAGAGCGAAAACAGCTCCGTGCAGAACAGGATTCTCTACCCTTTATTCATGTGATAAAGCATCAGAAATTGTCGGAGCAGGTTGCTACGCTGACTGAGGATTTGGAGGAATTGAAATCCGAAAAGTCCATGCTTCTGAACAGTATGGAATGTGCGGATGATGCAGCCTTCTCCAAATTCAAAAAGGAAGTCAAGAATCTTGATACACAGATGGACGCACTGGAACAGGCAGAAAATAAATTCACTGCCGAACTGGACAGAACACTGGAGAGATACAGGGATTTGGAAAAAACCGTTGCCGATGTGGATGCAGGCGAATTGACCGACACCAGAATGGAGCTTCGCACTGGCAAAGAGCAATCCGCAGCCAGTCAGCTTCAAAAAATCTACGGCGTTAAATATGATTATGATATGATGCGTCAGAGCAAGCTGGAAGTGAAGAAAATGCTTGGGGAAGTTACCAGAAAGCCTTCTATTACTCAAATGCTTCAGCGCAAAGAACCAGAATCACAGATGCAAAAACCTCCCAAAAGAAAGCAAAAAGATTACGAGCGATGATAACAAAATCCACCATTACCACTCCGATTTTGGAATGGTAGTGGTGGATTGCTGCTCTACAATATATCTGAGCCAGTGAAAAATATACTGTCCTTCCTGTGTACATATCGTACTACACAGTATTTTCAACAGAAAAAATACCATCGCTGCTACTTTGGAAGTATCTGCGATGGTATTCCTTTACTAAGGATGCAATAATTATATTTGACATTGTACTTGGACAGTTATCGAATTTCAAATTCTACTGCCAGATAATGAGTATGGATTTCATCTTCTATCGTTTCATATATTTTCTTTATGATGCGATATTTACCGTCTGACAAGTCGCCATACCACGTTTTCCAATTCGTAGAAAAAGCCGTAATTTCTCCCGCTGGAATCTGGTATAGAGTATCTGTCCACAATCCATCCGTCAGCTGATCCAGCCTGTGTCATTCACCGTTTTCCCACTTCTGAATATCATACCATTCCCAGGTTTTCAGTTCTTTTCCACTTTGATTTGAAATTTCAATATCGCCTTCCCGGGATTTATACTTTTCCATTATCATAGTCACGTTAGGCAAGGTATTCATCGCTATATGCCTTTTTTCCAGTAACTGTTTTCTGTTCTCCGGTATTGCCGTTGGTTACAGCAATGCTGGCAATCTTAGAAGCATCCACCATTGAAACTCCTGCCACTACTGATGTAGTTTCTCCCGACTCAGCTCCGTTTGATCCGTTAACATCTCCATCAGCAACAGGAAATTGAATATCCTGTCGCACTTCTTCAGTAGCAAAGATGCACCATTTACCATCCATGTAGATTTCAATGGTTCCTTCGGCAGCACCGTACTGATATGCGTATCCCTCGCCAAAATTCGATTGATCATTTACGGTAGGCTTGGTGTTCCCGTGAACAGAGGATGTGATCTTGCCATTCATCACATCGTGGTGAGCATCTGTATTTTCAAATCCTGTGTACAGATAGAGTGTGTCATTCACCATAACCATCGGAATCACAGCACCACTATCTGCTGAGTGAGAAGTATGTTCCGAATTTTCATTGCCCAAGTTGGTACTATCAAATGAAGCACGAATCACGATTGCATAATCTACATTTTCCAATCTTTCAGGTTCATTGACAAGCACTTCGGGACTAAATACCCTCACTCCATTTCCCACATCAAATACCATAGCTGCCAAAATTTTTTCCGCCTCGGATTGGATTAGAATAGGTTTATTCAACTCATAACCGTTGCAGCTCCATCCGAGGATGGAATAATTCTCAGGGAATGCAAAATATGTGATGAAGGAACCACCATGTTCGTTGGTATCGACTTGAATATCAACACCTACTGAATGACCGTTTTCACGACGAACATCCAATAAGATGTTTATCTCATCGACTTCACTCGTTAATACGGCAGGCGTAGATTTTGTGCAAGTGCCATTACTCCACTGCTCGGCATAAACAGTGCCGCTCATTACACTTTGACCAAAGGTAGTATCATAGGTAAAAGTATTACCATTTCCGGGTGTAGACTGTTCAACAAGTGTTATAGAATCACCAATCGTTTTGGGATTTGTCAGGAAACAAACCGCCGTAACGATAGCAGCAATTATTGCTACGACAACAATCCAGAACGCAGGCTTTTTATAATTCAACACACGCTTCACCCTTTCTTTTACGCCAACCTCGCCAAAGGCAAGCGGGCAAACCAAAATCGTTCTTCTATTTACGCTACAAGAGAGTAATGTTTCGGAATAGGAAATAGACTCGCTCTGATTTAATTCTCGAATGACTTTCTCGTCGCAAGCCAACTCAATATCTCTGCAAAGTAAAATATACGCAATCCATACAAGCGGATTGAACCAATGGATTGCTAAAACCAGATACCCCAGCGGCTTCCACCAGTGGTCACAGCGTTTTAAATGAGCGTTCTCATGGGCGATGATATGGGGAAGCTGCACTTCATCCGTTCCGGACGGAATGTAGATTTTTGGCTTAAAGCAGCCTAGGATAAATGGTGTTTGGATATCATCGCAAATCCAAATGTTGTCCCGCACATTTAACGATGGACGAACCTTGTTGTGGATTTTTCGGTAGCTCACAAGAGCAAATACAGCAAAAGTGAAAATGCCAACTATCCATGCAACACTGAGAATCGTTGTTATGTTAGCTCCGTTGTTTGCAGGAACCGTCACACCTTCAAAGTAGCGGTCGCCAAGGTAATCATTGATTTGTGTATCTACGATATTGAAACCTGTATTCACATCAAAGGATGGTCCGGAAACGACCTCATTCGGAAAAACCTCTGCGCTTGGCACCATGCTCAAATTGTTTTCGATGGTAATCGGGCATAAGAGTCGAATTGCAACAGCACCCCAAAGCAGAACATTGATCCACTTAGGTGCCTCTCTCAAAACTACACGCAAAAGTACGACCGCAAGGATCAGCCAAGATGCGGCGATACTCATATTTACAATTTTCAAAAAGAGTGAACTCATAGATTACTCCTTTCCGGCGGCTGCATCAATCATGTGTCGAATCTCCGCAGCTTCCTGTTGAGAAATACCCTTCCTTTGTGTAAAAGCCGCAATGAAAGCAGGGAGGGAGCCTTCAAAGGTTTCATCTACAAACTGCTCGCTCTGAACAGCATAGAACTCGTTCTTGGTCAGCACAGAGGAAACAGTTCCTCCGTTGTTTTGGAAAATCCCACGCTCACAGAGTTTGCGTAACACGGTATAAGTGGTAGAACGGTTCCAATTCAGTTCCTTCTCACAGAGCTTTACCAAATCTCTGGAGTGCAAAGGCTCATTCGCCCAAATAATATCAGCGAAGTGGGATTCCACTACGCCCATTTTAATCTCAGCCATAAAGATTTCTCCTTCCAGTTGATAGTCAATAAACTAATTATAGTTTACTCTCAATAAACTGGAATGTCAATAGGAAACAGTCATGTTCATAATAGTTTCACAAGTATTTGGGTTTCTGCATTTTCTAACTTTCCGACAAGCTGGTGGGATGTCAAAACAACTTCTGTCCAACTCGGATTCAAGGGAAAAGAGAGAACTTGTACCCATGATGTGTACAAGCTCTCTCCCTTGGCGTTAGCAATATATTAGTTCATTCAAAACAATTTCCTCCGCAGCATTGCGGATGTTATTGCAGGCACCTACCCAGATCATCTGATCAAGAGCTTTTAATTCCTCGTTTACACCATGCTGCTCCTGCATTTGTCGAGTCAGCAGCTCCATCCGTTGACGAGCCGTATCATCAATGTCGTTCAAGTGTGATACCAGCTTTCCGTCGAACAAAAGCTCCGTATACAACCCCGGGCGATGCTCTTTTATGTAATTCATTCGCATACGACCATACTTACCGTAATGTGGTTCTTCTTCAACCGGAAGCTCCAGGTTCGGATAATACATTCCGTCCTCGCCTAAAGTGTAGGTGCCGCCTAATTCTTCAAAAATCGATTTCATAGAAAACCCTCCTGTCATGTTTACTTGGTGCTTACTTTATGTTATAATAGCACATGATACATCACATAGCAAGAGAAGGAGGAAAAGCAGATGCGACAAAATGAAGATGTTATCGCCCTCTATTCCCGTAAATCAAAATTTACAGGGAAAGGCGAGAGTATTGGCAATCAGGTTGAACTTGGCAAAGAGTATGTTCGTGTGCATTTTGGTGATGCCGCTGTAGATAAAATCGTAGTATATGAAGATGAGGGATTTTCCGGAGGGAATCTGAACCGTCCGGCATTCAAACGAATGATGGATGCAGCAAAAAAGCGACAGTTTAAGGCAATCATTGTCTATCGTCTTGACCGTATCAGCCGTAATGTCAGCGACTTCTCTGGATTGATTGAAGAACTTGCCCGTTTGGATATTTCTTTTATTTCCATCAAGGAGCAGTTTGACACCAGCACCCCGATGGGACGAGCCATGATGTATATTGCATCTGTTTTTTCTCAGTTGGAGCGTGAAACCATTGCCGAGCGTATCCGTGACAATATGCATGAGCTGGCAAAGACCGGACGCTGGTTAGGTGGTACAACCCCTACCGGCTTTGAATCCGAAGCTATAAAAAGCATTACAGTGGACGGAAAGACAAAGAAAGCCTGCAAGTTGAAACTTGTTCCGGAAGAAGCAGATATAGTCAAAACGATTTTTGATTTGTATGTGGAAACGGATTCTTTGACTTTGACAGAAGCGGCGTTGATTAAGCAAGGGTTCAAGACAAAGAACGGAAAATATTTTACCCGTTTCTCGGTCAAAGCGATTTTGCAGAATCCGGTCTACATGGTCGCTGACCAAGAGGCGTATGATTTCTTTATAAAGAATGATACAGACCTGTTCTCCGAGCATGATGCCTTTGACGGTGTTCACGGCATGATGGCATATAATCGTACCGATCAGGAAAAAGGCAGAGCGAGTATCTCGTTACCGCCGAGTGAATGGATTGTGTCCGTTGGCAAACATCCCGGACTAATTCCCGGCAAGGTGTGGGTGCAGGTTCAAGAGTCATTGGAACGCAACAAGTCCAAGTCTTTCAGAAAACCACGCAGTAACGAAGCGTTGCTGACCGGTCTGCTGTTCTGCAGCTGCGGTGAGCGTATGTATCCGAAGATGAGCAAGCGAAAAACTGCTGACGGCAAGGTGATTTACACCTATGTGTGCAAAATGAAAGAGCGCAGCCAGCGTACCGTGTGCAACAGCAAAAACGCAAACGGCAATACACTGGATATGGCAATCATCGAACAGGTAAAAATGCTTGCAGATGATAAGGAGACTTTTGTCAGTCAGTTGGAGCAGAGCCGAAAATTCTATACCGGCAATCGCATGGACTACGAACAGCGGATTTCCGATATGAGAAAAGAGAAGGCAGAAACAGAGAAGAAAATCAATTCACTGGTGGATTCTCTCGTGGAAATGGGTGACAGCCCTGCCAAGGCTCATGTAACAAAGCGAATTGAGCAACTGAACGAAGAATACCAGTCCCTTGAAAAACGTATTCAGGAGCTGGAAGGACTGACTACGCAGCACGCTCTCAGTGATGTTGAATTTGACTTGATGCGCCAGCTGCTGACTGTCTTTAAGGACGGCATTGATGAAATGACCATAGAACAGAAACGAGCAGCCATCCGCACCATCGTGCGTAAGGTTATCTGGGACGGAGTCAATGCCCATGTGGTTCTGTTCGGTGTGCAGGACGATGAAATCGAATACCCGGAAATCGCTTCTGCTGCTTCTGATAATACAGACGATGAGGACGATAATGATGAATTGGTGGCATTTTCCGATGTAGATTACGAAGATGATGATACGGAGGATGACCGCCTGGGAAAAACTAATCCCCTCAGTGCATCAAAAACGCATTGGGGGGAGGATAGCAAATGCTATGCTAACGTAACGGAACAATCGGGAGTTTCAAGTGGAAAATCATGAAACTTTTGGTGCAAAATGGAGCTATGTTCTGCCGCCTGAAGGTCTGCAGCTATATATTGGCAGCGAATGATGCAGGTTCGTTAAAAGCTGCGCCGCTCCGAATTCTCAAGTTCCCGGTCGTTCTCCCTCACAAGTTTTTGGATGCCGGGAGGTTCAATCTGCGGTTTTCAGATACATCCGAGATCATAGAAATCGCGGATAAGCTGCGGTGGTATCGCTATCAGAGAGGACTTCGCCAGCGCAGTGTGGCGGACTATGCAGACATCGACCGCAGCACTTACATTCATTATGAAGAAGCAGGACGGGGCTAAGATACGAAGGAGTAAATCAAAGCTATTTGCGTATGTATCACCTCTGTCCCTTCAAGTGCTTCATCGTTGCATCTACCAGTTCCAGCTTCTGCTCCGTGGAGCAGGGCAGCTTCTGTACATTTTTCAGTATCTGCCCGGACTGAAACTTCGCCAGCTCCTTTACCAGCTCCTGCTTTGCCTGCTGTGATTTGGGGAAAATCAGAAACACTTCCATCGCAGCCATCCTTTCCAGAGCATTTGCTGCTTCAATCTATGCGTGATTTCCAATATGTATGTAGACAGATAGAGCCTGTTTTCTTATTTATATGGGAAATCATATTGCCGCTTGCGAACTGTGGTTGGTGGAGAATGTACTTCTGTGTTCATAAAGGAAAACGATTGAGGAAAAAGAATTTATGACAGACATTCAAAGCTACGAAATAGGTGGAATAAAGCATTCTGGGCAAGAGGATACTATGTAGAGACAATCGGCAATATAAAAGAGGAAAACGTACGGAAATATATAAAGAGCAAGCAGAAGAATCGGGAAGAGAAGTTTCCGGCAGCATCGTTTTATAGTAGAGCCGGTAATAGTGCTTGCGATACCGCCCTTCGGGGCGAGCAGTGGCATAGACCTTAGGAGGGCTAATAATATTAAACCACCACTCATATCATCGAGGTGGTGGTTGTAACCTGTGCAGCCAGGTTTGCGTTATGCTCAGGCGCGCTGATCCGCAGCGGTGCTTGCGCCCAGGTGGAGCACCGCTACGGTCTGATCACCGGAATGTTCGTCCTCTATCGAGGGGAGAGCTATGTGGTAGATGACATTGAGTATCTGAACATGGAAGAATATCTGCGAAGGCTTGCATAAGGTGTTTGGAACAGCCGATAGCCCCGTTGGGAATCAGTTTTGCTCTGAAGCCTTTTGCTTACCGTAAGTTATTTTAGCTAGTAGAACTCCGTAATTTCCAATGTGGAGTGCACACGAAGTTTGATTACTTGCCTTGGATACAGTGGCACACTTTTTGGACGGATTTTCATAGCCATACACATCTGCTGATAACGTCCACAATAGTAAGGGGCAAGGGAATGACTCTTATATTTGCGGAATATCCTGCAGGTATATTTTATAGATTTTGGCGGGACGTCCACGTAAATTAAGCTGGCGATGATACTGCACAACAGCTAATCCTCCAGCCTCAAGCTTGGATAAAATGCGGGAGGCACTGCGGGATGTGACATTGAGGAAATAGGCCAGTTCTTCGGCGGACAGTGTATCGTCTCCCCGCTGTGAGAGGACAGCGGATATTTTGCTCAAGTATAGCGGAGAGATAGACAAACGGTCAGCAAGCTTAGAGAGAGGCTGACTGGGTGCGTCACTGTAGTCGATGCGTCGGGGGCTGGACAATGGGCCAATGATCCTGTTATCGTCCATAACAATAAAAGCAGATGAGCTTTTGCACAGCAGCGCTTCTTTCACAGCGCGCTGGGCGTTTCGATGGGCATCAATTACATTGCTGGAACATCCCCACCCTATACAAACGTCAAAATCCAGCCTGCTTTCCAAAAAAGCGGTGACGGGGCAGACAGTATACTGCTGAGAGATATCCTTTAATACGGAGACATTTGCGGTCAGTTCAAAGTGGTCGCCATGTTCATAGACTAAAAACGGCATACTAAACAGCTTGTTACAATTTTGAAGTTGGATCTCCAAAGCGCTATGCTGTTCGTTTGATAACGCATTGGGGGAACGAACCAATCCAAGACATGCAGAGGTGTCATGCATCTCACCGGCCTGGAGCTGCATGAGAAGGCCGTGAAAGGCTTCCAACATTGATTCTGGAGAGGGAGCCAGATATCGGAAGTTGATTTGATGCTGGCGAAAATAATCATCCATACTTCCAAAACGTGTAACCAGAAGATCAACCTTTCCGCTGTTCCATACGCTCAGATAATAATCCTTTAGGGGGACGTACCAATCTGTGGCGGCTACCATATTCCAGTCGATTGGAGCGCTACCCAGCAGTGGAACCCCCTGCTTTAGAAAAATATGATGGAAATCAACAGGGATTTCTGGACGGTCAAAATAGACCCTGGAAAAGTCCAAACCAGGTTGCTGGACGGCCATCTGGGCGATGAGCTTATAATAATCCCGGTCAGAGACATTGCAATGTGCATGAGGCTTGCTCAGCGGGCCAAATTCTTTGCGCAAAACATTATATGGGTAAGAACCTGTAAACAGGAATCCATCAAAACGGTTGCTGTTCTGCTCATAGAGATATTTGAGGTGTTCAGGGGATGAGTAGGGCAGATAGGTAATATTGCTGTGCTCTTGCATTTTCTGGTCGATAAGCATGATGTGGCGCAGGGATCGCTCTGTAGTGAATACACCAACGGAATACATATATTATCTCCTTTTGCCTGCCGGGAATCAGAAAATCCCAGCGGGATCATAAATTCTAATTTAACCTATTGTGCTATTTCAAATAAAAC
>NZ_QWGO01000031.1:0-34206 GCF_003435535.1 Desulfotomaculum sp. OF05-3
CATGATTAAGAAGTCACTTAGAGCATATATCACCGGCAGCGAGCTTATATTTTTTATATTGACGCAGGGCAAAATGATCCGGGTCTTTCTGTTCCAGAGCGTCAAAGAGAAGGTCAACGGCATTTTTGAATGACTCGTCATCCTCACGGACCTCCATTGCGTTCAGCATTTCTACCAGTGTGGCAAAATTCTGTTCGTTTACCGGAGCTTCATAGTAGATATATCCGATCAGTGCCGTATAAAGCAAGGTTTCTGCTTTGACCCAGAAATCGTCTCCGGCTTTTCCTTCGCCTTTGGTATTGGCGATCAGGGTAGTGACGATCTTCAGAATATCTTTCTCGGAATGAATGTAGGCGAATGGGTTAAAGTGCATACTTTTCTGAAAATTGATCGTATTGAATACCCGTATTTTATAGGGCTCATAGATAATCTTTCCTTTTTCATTACGCATAGGCTTTCCGTCCTTGTCCAGCTTTGGTGTGCCTCGCTGCAACATCTTTCCGCATTCCACAAGGACTGTACCTTTCGGATCGGTGACGACGTAGGAACTGTGCATTTGCATCAGATTGGGCTTGATGAAAAAGCGCGTTTTTCCCGAACCTGATCCTCCGACTACCAGTACATTTTTATTTCTTGCATTGGCCGGATTTTTGGGCCGTCCGTTTAACATCAGTCCTTCACTTTGGGTAAGAATGATATTGTTTTCCGGCTTTGGGTCCATAAATGGGGCAATATCGGCTTTATTTCCCCATCTTGCAGAACCATATTCCACATTTTTGCGGTATTTCTTAGCGTCTTTCCCTCTAAGATAGACTGCCAGCCGCATAATGGCTGCACCGCATAAACCAATCAGCCAGTCCATTGCCGCTCCCGGCCACATACTCTGAAACGCAAGGGCAAAGCCTTCGGACAGTCCTAACAGCTTTTGGGAAGCGTCTGCTCCGGGAGCCAGACGCACCGCCTCGCCCAGCTTGGCAAATACCAGAAGGAACAGAATATAAGGCAGATGGAGAATGACCTGTTTTTTCAGTGTTTCTGCATCAATCTTCATCGTTCCGGTCCTCCGTGTTCTTTGTTCTTTACACGGTCACGGCCAAGCGACTGCGCCAGTTCTTTGAACTTATGAAGCTGTGTAAGCAGCGACGGTCTGGTGCTGCGTGTAAGGTCTTTCTTCGTATATTCCTTAAAAGCTGCCGTCAGTGCATCCGCCTGGTTTGCCTTGAAATATACCGTCCATTTTGGGGGATCGGTCCCAAGTTCCTTTTCTATATGGTAGCGTACCTGATGTTTCCTGGCATACCGTTCAAAAGAGCGGATTCGCCCTGAAACTTCAATGGTATTGGCTCCGGGGTCTTTATAAGTCAGCCGCTTCATGCTGTTGCGCCCGACTTTTGGCATTGTGCGTTCCTGTTCCATCTTTTGGAGTACCGCAGCAATAGCCGCACGCAGTACCCGCCCTGACAGTTTTGCTGCCTGTATAGAAACAGAAACCGTTCGTTGTTCGAGATCTTCCTGCAAGAGCATCCTCCTTTCTGATAAAATCGGTATTTATAATATGGAAATAACTTTTTACCGGCTTTCCCCAAGAACCTGCTGTCGGGAAGCGTGTTCAAAGGCTTTTGCTGCCTGATCGACCTGAATTTTAGCATGTTTCAAAAGCGTCTTGATGATCGTAGCCGGGCGTTCCTGTTCCTCCAGATGATCGACCATCCCTTTGCACTCATCCGGGAGGTATTCCGCCATATCTTTCAACACATCGGAAAAGTTACCCATAAAGCCCCAGCAGCTATCCGACAGCTCCCCGTTTTTATAAAGCTCAAACCCATAACATTCGCCATGCAGATAGGAATCGTAAGCGGCGACTTCACTGCGCATCAGTGCGTCCGCTTTCTGCCGGATGGCGCCGGTCATCTTGTCAGCGTCAAATTCCTTTAGGGCATCTTCTTTGGAAACATAGATCCAGCCGACCTGTCCGCTGTCCCATTCTGCATGAGGGGCCCTGCCTGAGAAACTTTCTGTACTCATGGCAAGACCTGAGTGGTCGTAGAGATAGAGGGGGAGCATCAGATACTTTTCCGAAATTACTTTCTGCATTGCTTCATCGATCGCCCGTTCCTCTGTCTTTGGTCCATGCCGGAAACGGCTGCTTACAATGTTTACCATCCGTTCATAGCGTTTCATGCCGGCTTCATCATGTCCTACGGTATCTAAATACATTTCCCGCAGGAAGTCGTCTTTGTCCATATAGTTGTGATGGTCGCCCAGCGCATAGCGGGGATGGAAGCATACCATCGTCCCAAAATGTTCATCTACCTCACGGGGAGAGATCAGAATATCGTCCGGCTGCACCATAAGGGCATAAGGTTCATTTACTGCCATTAACATAATTGGCTCCTTTCTTTCTACAAATCCGGGCCGGAATGGTGCATCATCGGTTTTTCCCGGTGTTCATTGGTTGCAGGCTGCTTGACTGCAATGATCTCGCCGGCAATCCTTGCAAATTTTTCAGGGTACTTGAACTGCTCCCCGTATTTCTCCATCAAGTCCGGGGAAAGGTCTGTAAAATCTTCCTCGCCAAGACCAACGATCAGAAAATTCCCGGACACAATATCATAAACGTGGCCGTCATCATCAAAGAGAGCCCGGTTCAGAGGCAGTCCCATCAGCTTGCCTTCATCATTGCAGATCAGAGCCACCGGGTCCTCATACGGATAGACCGCCTGAATGTCTCCACCCACTGCCGCCTGCAAAGATTTCAGACCGCTTTCAATCTCCGCAGCATAAGGGGACTTGCCCGGCTCTACCATTAACACTTTCATAACTGTATATCCTCCTTCTTTTTCATTGCCATACCGGGAGCGGCTGGCGTTTTTTCCTGGGTTTTTGCCACAGAGAGCTTCCCCAGGACGGAAGGCTTCTCCTGGTTTTGGGGCGTAAAAATACCGCCCTCCGAAACCTCGGCGGCGGCATGTTCCGTTTTGGTCTGTTCCAGTCCTTCAACCGTATAACCAGGTAAGAGAGTGCCATGAACCATAAAATGACGCTCATATTCTTTCGGAATTGGCGGGGAAATTTCCGTGAATAAATGGGAATAGGCTTTCTTCCGCCCGTCCAGGTATTTTATGGCTGCATTCTTATCTGTATATCGTTTCTGGTTTTGTCCGGCAATCTTTTCTCCATATCCCTGCTTCGGGGAATGAATACGGACTTCCCATGTCACATACCAGGCAACCGGAATACTCTGTTTTGTTTCCCTGTCATATTTCGTATCTTCCCAAATACTGCAGGTCATCTGATAGACCCGGTTGCTGATTTTCTGATCCGCCCTCCAGTTATCGGTGTCTTTCCACTGATTGCCGGTATGTTCAATCTCAGGTGTACGAAGATATTCCAAAGCCCGGTTGATCGTCTGTGTTGCCGCTGCCTGCTGTTCCCACTGTTTTGCGGCAGCCACCACGATTTCATAGGCTTTCTGCTCCCCGTCGATACTTCCCTGGCGCATGGCTTCCAGGCTATCGGTTCCCATTGTGATCAGTGTAGAAATATCCACATTTTCACAAACTACGCTGTGCTCAATTTTAAGCTCCGATCCCGGCGTCAAGTGGTCGCCATACCGGTAGGCATGATAATCTTTATTTTCTTCCAAAATGCTGTTCACCTCCTGCTATATTTCCGGCTCGTGGTTTTTTCTGGAAAACGTCTGTGTCGGTGATTTTTTATCTGCCGGCCTGTTTGCCGCAAGCTGATCCATCACGGAAGGACGGCCGACGCCGAACATGGATAGCTGCCCGTCCGCCGCCTCACGAAGTTCAGAAACAGAGAGGGGAAGCGTTACATCGGCATGGGTCAATAGCTGTTCCCGTTTCAAATCCTGAATGATCTCGTCAAAAACAGCGTTGATTGCACGGCGTTCTTCCCCCACAGGGAAGGCTTTCAATACCTCCATTTCTCCGTCTTTACCGGAAACCAGGGTAAGGGCACAGTCGGCATGGCCTGCCAGATAATCCGATGTGTAGGGCAGTTTGTCCTTGATATAACAGGCAAAGGCTCTGGCTGTCATTTCCACATTGCTGTCCCAATAACCGCCGTCTTTTTCACATTCTTTTCCCATGCGTACCGAATTACGGTAAAAATCAGTTTCCGTCCGTCCAATCTGCGGAGCTTCCTGCGCCTGCATCCCGGAAAGCATACGCTCAAAAATTTCCAGCCGTTCCCGTTCACTTTTGGGAATTACCCGGCCGGTAACATTCTTCTTAAATGCGCTGATCTGTTCCACAGAGCCGGGTTCGCCGGACAAAAATGCTTCCCGCAAGACTGCGTAGGTTTCCATCTGTTCCTCATTGCCATACCGTTTCAGGGAGGCAAGAACCGAGGAATCCAGCCAGCTTGCCGCATTTTTCCGGGTGCGTTCTGTTTGTGCTTCCGTGCGCTTTGCTGCCTGTTCCGGTGTTTCCGGTTTATACTTCATGGTGTCAATGAGTTTTTGGAACGGCGCATAGAGGTGGGGCTGTTCTGACAGCATCCCTTTTGCTCCCATCTTTGTACCAAGATAATCGTCAAGTCCATGCCACCATTCATGTGCCAGGGAACCGGCCCCGTGCATTTTTGTAAGATTGATGACTGTACGCAAAGGTTCATAATGAGCTGCAGCATTGCCACTGCCTCTTGCACCAAAAGCGATAGCAAGTGTTCCCTGATAAGCAATATCTTTATCGCTGATCTTAAGGGCTGACGCCAGATCCTTTAGTGCTTCAAATCCCATGTTAAGGGAGGTCTGACGGTCGTTCTGGTTCATCCAGTTTCCAAACTCGCCGCCGCGGAATCCAAATGTATCAAGATAATGCTGTCCGGTGATCTCCACGCCATTCCGATAATCCGGGCCGGTACGTTTGACATGGGCGAGCTGGGGAGGGACAAACCGGATCTTCCCATTTTTGTTCCTGCCTTTGGCAAGTTCCTGCACCCATTTCAGGGCAGCTTCTTTGGTCTCAAAATTGGTCCGCAGGATCGAATAGCCTTTTGTCACATAGTAGGTACCGGGTTTCCAGTCCTCATTTTTAGAATAGGTATGTTTCCCGTCGTTGAAGTGGATCGCATAACCTTTCAGTATTTTCTGCTCTTTGGAAACACAAAACTGTTCCTTTTTTGCTTTCTGAGTAAAGTTGCGCTCAAAATATTCAGCCGAGCGGATCAGCATAGTATTGGATAATTTGTTTGTAATCACGGGATTGTCCTGACCCTTTTTCGTTGCCCGGTAATGGATTCCGCTTACCCAGCCCTGTACCTTTTCTAAATATCCATTGTCAACGAAAAAGCGGTCATAGGCTCTCATGGCATCCTCCACAGTACGGACATCTGAAAGCACTGTCTGCAATTCCCGGACTGTTTTTATATACTCCTTTTGCCTCGCAGTCCGTTTTTCCGGGGTGTCATCCGTGCGGTAATACTGAGGAGAGGCGTTTAAGCCGTCCCTTGCTTTTTTGATAAAATAGACCACGCCAAGAGGAATCCCTTCCTCCAGCATGGCTGCATAGTCCGGCTTTTTCCAGACATTATCCTTTTTCACAAATTTTTCGGCTTCGCGCTCATTCATGGCTTCCAGATCATCCGCATACAGCCCGCGGTCTTTCCACAGGTCTTTTTTCGCACCGCCGATCTTTTCACCGAAATCTTCATGCACTCCTGCCAATCTTCATCACCTCCAGTCAGTGTAAAATTCTTATCGCTCCGGGGTAGGGCGACGTTCTTCGTTTTTGTGAAGTTGTGGGAGGTTTCCTGTGAGCCGGTCAGTTTCCCTGCGGATCAGTTTGTCCAGAGCGCCTAAATCCTCTGGTGCAATGGCAAACTCCCGGTAATTTTCATACCACAGGCCCGTAGAGATTGCCGCGATGGGCGCAATTTTCTCCGAACCGGATGGAAGAAGGCGATACACAGGGGCTTCGTCATAAAGAAGCATCTGCTTTGCCGTTCCCTGTGGTATGCGGTACTTATCCATATCCGGGTTCTGGGCTGCCTCCATATATTGCATATTCAGGCGTTCTTCTAAATCCTGGGGCATATAACGAAATGCCTGATCCATCCACTGTCTGAACATCGTGGAATAGTGGTACTGCCATTCCGTAACTTGATTCGGGGCATAAGAAAACCCCCAACTTTTCAGAGCATCTTTTTCGTAAAGCTCCATTTCAGTCCATTCTTTCAGGCTGACCGTAGCCGCTGAACCATCTTTGCGTTCGATATTGACGCCGCAAGGATAGAGGATATTTCTTTTTATATCCTGCCGCAGCGTGTCTAAATCCATCATCAGGACATCTCCGTACAAGTGACCGCCCTCTCTGCGATCCGTATGAAACAGGAAAGCCCTCGCTCCGATAAACTCCGTTGTTGAGATCATTTGATAAAGATCCGCCGTAGAACAATAAGCAAACAAAGCGTCGGAAAGCCATATGTGATTTTTTCCCATGATGGCAATGGAATCAGCCCCGGTATTTGTCGCCAGAGAACGCATATTAAATTCGCATTCCCTAAGAAAATCTCCGGCAAAAATATGGAGCTCATACGCAAAGACGGATAAGTCTGTATCACGGATCAAATGAATCTGCGGTAGTGGTTCCTGATTCAATCAAATTCCTCCTTTCATGTGAAGCAGCTCTTTGACCTGCTCATTTTCCGCAAACGGCTGGCTATCTGTCTCCGCCATTTAATCAATCCCTCCCATCTGCCGGTAGCTGCCCGCCGGCAATCTTGCCGACAATCTCCGGACCGGTTTCATAAATCTGCATGAGGCGTTTTGCTGTGCCGCAGGGCTGTGCAGCTCCGCTGGTCCAAAGACGCACTGTGGATGGGGCAACATTCATCAAAAGAGCAAAGCCCTTTTCGTTCATGTCCAGCTTTTTCATCAGCGATTTAACCATATCGGGGCCGTAGTCTGGACACCGGGAAGCCTCGGCAATCATCTGCAAAGCGGTATTTTCAATTTTTTTCATTTTCAAATCCTCCTGTTATTTGTTTTCCAGCCTTATGCCGGGGCAAAGCTGATCTGGTTGTGTTTCATCCTTTTGGCAAAATCCGGCAGCGAATAATTTACCCCGTCAATTTCTGCATGGGTGTCATCCAGACGATGACAAACAGCAAAGTGCCTGTCCCCGTTTCCATAGAACAGGCAGAGTAAACCATTGTCGGGAATGGAAAACAGCGCTTTTCCGGCGCTGTCTGTAAAGCAGATATGTTGAGATCCATTCATGTTGAAATCCTCCCTAAATTGAAACAGCCGCCTCTTTTGGGCGGCGTTGGTGCTGGCTGGTTTGCAGTTGTTCCCGAACCTCCAGCAATTTTTCATTGTAATCTTTTCCCATCCGGGGAGGGTTGACACTTACCCGGATATGACGGAAACGTTTATCCTCGTGGAGCATGGTCTTGATTTTCCGGGCATTGACAAATCCGGCAAGATCGTGGTCCATATAAAGGGTAACACGCCGGATCTCCGGGTGGCGTTCCAGAAAAGAAGTCAGCGCCACATGGGAAGTACCTCCCAAAGACAAGCGGTAACCATTCCATTTCCATCCCTCCAGCTCTTGAAGTGTCGCATGGGAAAGCGCATCAATAGGAGCTTCAAAGACTGCCACATGCCGGCTGCCCGGACTTTGCGGGGGATAACAAAAGTTATATCCTTTGTCGCTGCCATAGACATCCTTTTTGAGATTGCCGCTGATACTGCGCATACAGGCAAACTTCGCTTTCCCGGAATCATCTTTCCCAACAAACACACAAACCGGTTCTCCATGATACCGGGCTTCGTAAAAAATCCCGGCTTGTAAACACTGGCGAATGACTTCTGAGCTGATCCCCCGTTTCTGCAAATAGGAGACCGCAGCGGTCGCGCAACGTCTGGCCCAGGGGAGAGCGAATGTTTTCTTTTCCGGCTCTTTTGATACCTGCATTTCTGCCGTACTTCGGTAAGCCGGTTCCTGTGGGATTTCGCCACCTACCAGAGCATGAACCGCATCCACAAGACCATATCCCCGAATCTGGATCAGGTAGTCCAGCGCATTGATACTCCGTCCGCGGCTGTTCCAGTACCAGTACCTTTTCCCGGTCACATATACCAGACTGTCATGCTCCTTATGCCGGAAATTAGGTCCATCCTGTTTCAGCACGCCGGGTTCATGGAATTGCAGGTAAGTAAACAAGTCAGCTTCCCGCGCTGCCTGAATCTGTTCTTTGGTTACGCCGGGCATAGTACCGGCACAGTGTTTCTTTTCATTGTGCTTTGCCTCCTTCCTGTGATGAAATGAAAAAAGACACCCAAAGGTGCCTAACAGCCGTACAGGTCGTGATTGACCTCGGCACGGTAATAGCTGTCCATTGTAGCCGGGGCATTATACAGCGCCGCCAGCAGATACGCTTTGATGTTTCCGACCTTCGTTGTGTTCTTGTCGATACAGTCAAAGACATACTCTAAGTGGCCGGAATTGATCTTCAGGAACCGGCTCTTGACGATCTCCCTCGGAAAATCATCTCCGGCAATGCGAATGTAAGGGCGTTTCGACAAAATCACTTCAAGCATAAGTTCAAGGGCTTCATCCAAACGTTCCCTGCCATACCGTAAGACCAGTAAGTCATATTCAATATTTTCTTTGATGATTTCACGATAGGCTTCTATCAGCTCTATCCGATCCATCCCATCCGTGCGGTTTGCCGCTTCCGGCTCTGCCGGATAGATTGATGGATAAGTTATTGATTTATCTTTTTTTGATTTTTTTGTTTTTAATGGATTAGTATTTAATTGTGCCGGATTTTCCTGTTCAGGTTCCGCCTGTTTAGGTTTTGCCTGTTCTGGTTTTACCTGTCTTGGATTTTCCCGTTTAGGTGAAAGCCCTGTGTTTTCGGTACTTACAGGCTGCTCATGGATCGTATATTCAATGTCTCCCAACTGCCCGTTATCATAGCGGAGGCGCTGTCTGGTGAGATAACCATGCCGCTCCAGTTCCTTCAGGGCAGTAGTGATAGAATCCACACCATCCTTGCAGATATGGGCGAGTCCCTTTGTGGTATAATCCCAATCTTCCGGCAGCGACAACATAAGTGATAAAAGCCCCTTTGCCTTTAAGGACAACTCCGTATTGCGCAGATGGTGATTGCTCATTATCGTAAAGTCCTTTGTTTTCTCTACACGGAATACTGCCATTGTACCGCCTCCTTTCTTCGACTATTCCGTTACAAGGCATGATCCCTGCGGTCATAATGGAGATGACCGTCAGAGACCTTCGCATGGTTTTTCAGTTTCACTTCGCCCCGTTCCTGGCTCTCTAAAAATTTCTGATAGCCGGCATCTGTAAGGAACAAGCGCATCTTATCGCCTTTGTCGCCAACAGGGGAATCGTAAGACAATACATCAAAGACGATCATGTGCTTTACTTCTGGATCAAAGCGTTCAAGTGCCATGATGTCATGCCCCTTCAATTTTTCTGCCCCTGATTGTTGTCTGGCCTCGGCGATCTTTTCTCCAATCGTCCGGGCTGGATAGGGCAGACGGTAATTCTTCTGAATATCTTTTACCAAGTCCATGCACTCTGCATTTGACAGAACACGAAGTTTTGCCATAAGACCTTCTGCCGCCTCCCGCTGTTCGGAATTATTTGAATACCGCACGGTCATATAAAGTTCATTCAGGATCTTTGTCTGATAATCGCCCTCCACTTGAAAGAGCAGCTTTTTTTCCATTTCGTTTAATTCCATGTGGATCTCCTTTCTCTCGAAAATGAGTATGAAAAAAGGGCGTCCACCTATAAAAGTGAAACGCCCACGGCAACCAGCGGTCAGACATAAAGCCGGACCGCTGGCACTATTAAATTTTGTCGTTAATAAAACAGCCTCCTTTTTTCTTTATAGTTTTCGTCAATTTTCAACTTGGAAAAGGAATTGAATAAAAGACGACAAACGCTCAAACCCCTTGAAAATAAAGGCTTTTTCTGTTTGTCGTTATTATACCGTAACGGCATAGCCACATCAGCCTGCTGATTGATATGGGATTTTCAGCGGTGGCGATTGCAGACCGTGTAGGGCATGAAAGCATTGACATCACTTACCAGTACGCTCATCTGTTCCCGTCAAAGCAGACGGAAATGGCAGATAGATTAGACGATTTAGGGAAAGGAGAGTTTGAAAATGTCAGCTAAGAACAGAGATAACAAAAACCGTTGGAGAAACATCACAGTAGGGTTTCGGGTATCGCCCGAAGAAAATGAACTCATCAACAAGGCAGTTGCCTTATCGGGACTGCCAAAGCAGGAATACTGCTACCGCCGTTGCCTGAATCAGGATGTAGTGGTACAGGGCAATCCGAGAGTATTCAAGGCACTCAAAACGGAACTTGCCGCTGTCATCGCAGAACTAAAGCGGATTGAAGCAGGAAACCATGTGGATGAAGAACTGCTGAATGTCATTGAACTAATCGCTGTTATTCTGGTCGGTCTGAAAGGAGAGGACGAGGATGGAAAATAAAAAAGAAAAGACTGCCCCGGATGTATCTGTTGGCGCAGATACGGAGCAGCCGACTTCTAAAAACACTACAAGTAGTATATCCGAGAATGGTGGAAATATCAAGAGTTTTGAGGAATTGCAGAGAGAAATGAAGTTGCGATCAGACCCGTCCTATCTCCAGACAATCTCCATGAATGAACTGTTTGACACACAGTATCGGAGTAAGCAGCCGTTGATTGACGGTCTGCTCTACCCCGGCACTTATATCTTTGCAGGTTCGCCCAAACTGGGAAAGAGCTTTCTGATGGCACAGCTTGCCTACCATGTCAGCACAGGTACACTGCTTTGGAATTATACCACCCGAAAAGGAACGGTGCTGTATCTGGCACTTGAGGACGATTACCGCCGCTTGCAGGAGCGTCTGTACCGGATGTTCGGGACAGAAAGCACTGATAATCTATACTTCTCTGTTTCTGCCAGTCAACTTGGAAATGGACTGGATGAACAGCTTGCAAGATTTGTGGCAGAGCATAAGGACACGAAGCTGATTATCATTGATACGCTTCAGAAAGTGCGTGAAGTTGGCGGCGATAATTACAGTTACGCAAACGATTATCAGATTATGGCAAGGCTGAAAAGTTTTGCGGATGTTCATGGGCTTTGTCTGTTGCTTGTACACCATACAAGAAAGCAGAATGCGGATGATAAGTTTGACATGATTTCCGGGACAAGCGGACTGCTGGGGGGCGGCAGATGGAGCGTTTCTTCTTCAGAAAGAAAAACGGACAGGCAATGCCGCAACACTGGAAGTATCGGGCAGAGATCAGCAAGACCAGAAGCTGTATCTTATCCGCAATACAGAAACCCTGTTGTGGGATTTGCAAAAAACGGAAACGGAGTTATGGAAAGAACCGCCAGAGCCGTTACTGGATGAGATTGCGGAGCTTGTTATGAAAGACAATCCTTATTGGGAGGGTTCTCCAACGGCACTTGTTGCACTGATGAATGTGGACATTCAACCTCATGTTATTACAAGAAAGCTGAATGTTCTTGCAGGACGGTTGTATGCAGAGCATGGGATTCTCTTTCGGAGTGAGCGTGTCCATGAGGGACGGAAATTAAGGTTCTGGAAAGACAATACACAGAATGCGTGACAGTTCGTGACGGTTGTGACGGTATTTTTGACAGCGGGGCGGTATCAAAATAACCGTCACGACTGTCACATACCGTCACGGAAAGGATGGATAAGATGGGAAATGTGCAAATATCACAGGAATTATTTATGCAGTTGCTCCGCTTATATTTGGTTGAAGATGAAAGTTGCGAGAGAGAAATCAAGCAGGAGTTAGAGAAGAAATTAGACAGGATGGTGATGCGTGACCTGTATGGAAAATTCAAAACTGCTCCGACAGAGGAAGAACGGGAACGGGCGAGAAAAGAGTATCTGGACAGACGTGGAGTGCCGGAGAGTTTCCGTTGGTAATTTTTCCTTGATGATAAGAACAGGAGCGTGGCACGCCCCTGTTAATCATAGACAAGGAGAAATCTGGAAAGGAGGATCATGCAATGAAGGAAGATTAGGCTATAACTGCGAAAATGGAAGATATGGATTGCTGTCAATGGACTTATGGATTGATACGGGATTTCACTGCGGAGAGTGTATGGAAGTTCTGGTAGATGACCAGTGGATAAAAACCAGAATGGAAATGAATCTGGCGAGGGAATGGTATCTGGTGGGAACACCGTATTGCGGCAATCTGGAGTATGTACGGGCAAGGATACCAAAATAAATCAGACAGAAAAATAAAGAGTCGGTGTGCTGTCAGGGATAAAAAATAAGCCCGGATACGGGCAAATAAAAAGGGCGGATACGCCCAAGATGAAAAGCACAAGCCGAAACATGGTACAGAAAGGTAACGCCTTATAAAGCCCTCGGCGTTTGAGAGCGAAATACACCCATCGCACAAACTTCGTTTATGCTCTGTGTATTTCGCCCTGCCGGGAGCTGTTCCGCCGACAGGCAGACAGTTCGTAAACAGGTGCCTATGCACCTACTCACAGTAAAAACAGGCGAGAGCCGGAAAGGAGAATGCTTATAGGCAGACATTCATTTATCAGACAAAACAAGCTGTCCGATGTGGCAGGAAGAATTGATTATATTTCCAATCCGAAAAGACAGGAACATCTTTATGCGACCTATCAGACGGATGGAGCAACACCGGAGTTCTGGAAGAATCTTGCGAGAGAGAATCAGTTGGATTTTAAGGCAAGCGGAACAGCTGGAAAGTGTATTGAAGGACGGGAGTTTATCATTGCACTTCCAGAAAGTTTTGTTGAGTATAAGGCAGATGATGTGGTAAGGCTTTTCACGGAAAGTTTTCATAAACGGTATGGTGTGGAATGCAGTGCGGCACTTCATCATAACAAAAGAATGACCAACTACCATATTCATCTTGTATTCAGCGAACGGAAAATGCTGGAACATCCCGAAGTGAAAATTGCTACCAGAAATATGTTTTATGATGAGCAGGGCAAGCACAGACGCACGAAGAAAGAGATTTTAGATGAACAGGGCAATCTTCGGGCAGGATGCAGCATTATTCCCAAAGGGGAAGTTTACGAAAGCCATATTTTTACAAAGAAAGATGAGTGGTTTAAGAGCGATGCTTTTACCAGAGAAGTCAAGGAGATGTTTACGGAAATCATCAACAGCCATGTGAAAGAAGAATTTGAAAAATTGTCCGTATTTCAGCAGGGTGGTGTGTATCTGGCAACGAAGAAAATCGGAAAGAACAATCCGAAAGAAGCAGAAATACGGGCGGACAATGTGGCAAGGCAGGAATGGAATCGGACGGTAGATGTAGCATTGGTTGAGGGTGTTCCCGAAGAAGATATTTTAACAGTCAAGCGGGAAAAAATCACAGACAAAACAATGCAATCTATAAAGGCATATGGTTGGCTGCCGGATATGCTTCAGCGGATTATCCGGGGTGCAAAAGACTTCTTACAGGAAATGATTTTCAAATTTAAGCTGCCGATGAAGCCAGTACCGAAGATTGATTTGCAGGAATGGAATGATATGCGGAAGCTGATGGAAAAACTTCAGAAGCAGTCACAGGCGATGAAGTCCGCACAGCAGGAGATTTCCTCATTGAAGAAACAGCTTTCCGAGACAACGGGATTTTTCAAAGGAAAAGCACGGAAATCTTTAGAGGGAAAAATTGAACAGGCAGAGAAACAGGAAAAACGTATCCACACAGATATGGAGCAGGCGGTAAAACAGGCAGGATATCCAGATGTTCAGTCCTTTGCAAAGACATATCAGAAATCAGAAAAACTGGTCAGGGAATATAATGAGGAGCTGCAGGCATGGGAAAATCAGACAGAACAGAAGAAAGAGCATCCATCAGAACTGCCGAAAAAGGCAAGCATACGGGAAAAATTGCACCGCTATCAGCAGGAAAGCAGACAACAGCCAAAACAGACAGCAAAGAAGAAATCAATGGATAGAGAACGATGAGAAAGGTGGAACAGAAAATGAAGAAAACAATTTTTGAAGAAATGGGCGGCACTTATGTAAGATGTGGGGATTACTTTATCCCCAACCTTACCTTGCCGGAGGAAGAAGAAATGCGATTTGTTGGAGTATGGGGACAAAGGCATTTGCAGTATTTGAAGGAATACCGCAAGACTGTATATCTGGATCTGATGATGAGTGGCAGACTGAACAGTTATCTGGCAGATATAGAGGAACAGGCACAGAAACGCTTTGAAAGGATTGTAGAGCAGATGAAGCAGGCACAGGGAATCACAGAGCGGTTAAAGTCAGAAAATCAGATGGAATGGGTAGGCAAGATGAATAATATACAGTCGTGTGCGAGGGAGATTGTAGATAAAGAGATGATTTATCAGTAGGCAATGAGATAGTGGAGAGCAAGTCGGAAAAGGCTTGCTTTTCACTTGGCAGTAATATGGATATTTCAATTTATTAGTAATGGCATTTACGCAATAGTCTTTTATCTAACCTCATGCTATAATAAAAAGAGTAATCTATGGATAGGAGAACTTTAGATGAATACAACAGCGAAAATGTTCAAAGACCGATTAATAAATAAATATCTATCGAAATTTTCAAAAGATAATATAAATGATTTTGAAAGAAAATGGAAACGAATACAAAATTGGAGGAAATCTTGTATCCAAGGAGATTTAGAACACACAAAAGAAACTCAAATACAAGGTGCTTTTTTAGTTCAAATTTTTGATGAAATTTTAGGATATTCTACAGTTACAAGTACAGATGACGAATTTTTTTATCAGAAACAAGAATTTAATAGTATCTTGGATGCCAGTGAAGCAGATGGTGGTTTAGGTTTCTTTTCAGAGCAGTTAAAAGTAAATGATGTTCGTGTTGTAATTGAATTAAAGGATGCAAAAAAAGATTTGGATAAAAAACAAAACCGTAGTACACATTTAACACCGGTAGAGCAAGGATTTTCTTATGCGAATAAAAATGGAAGTAAATGTGGGTGGGTTATTGTATCAAATTTTATTGAAACGAGATTATACAAAAGTAATAGCTCTTTGGAATATGAGGTTTTTGACATCCGCAAAATGGACAGTGAAGCGGAGTTTTTACGGTTTTATTTTTTCTTGTGCAAGGAGCATTTGATTGTAGAAAATGGAAAATCATTGATAGATCAATTATATGAAGAAAATGAAGAAATGGGACTTGCCATTTCTAATGATTTTTATAAAGTTTATAAAGAAATCAGAAATGATTTATATACCAGTTTAAAAGAAAATAATCCAAAATGCGATGAACTTTTGCTATTTACAAAGTCGCAGAAGATTATGGATAGATTTACCTTTATATGTTTTTGCGAAGATTGTGGATTATTGCCACAGCATATTTTTCAGCGATTGGTTGAATCAACGCATAATAGTTTTAGTTTCTCTCCAACAAAATTATGGGACGAATTGAAGGGACTTTTTAATGCGATTGATAAAGGAAATCCGCCAATGAAAATTAATCGTTATAATGGTGGACTTTTCAAAGCTGATCCAGATCTTGACAGTTTGCTTATTTATGATGATGTGTTGGAGGAGTTTACAAAATTATCGGAATATGATTTTGGTAGTGATCTTAATGTAAATATTTTGGGACAGATTTTTGAACAAAGTATTTCTGACGTAGAACAGATTAAAAACGAGATTAATGGTATTGTTAGTGAGGCAAAAGGGAAACGAAAAGATGATGGTATTTTCTATACACCATACTATGTTACTCGCTATATTGTTGAACAGACAGTGGGTGCATTTCTTAGTCAGAAAAAGGAAGAATTGAAACACTCACTTTTTAAACAAGGTGCGTTCAAGGCTACTGTACGGAAAGCCAGTACAAATAGGAATAATTTGATAGAGATACGATCATGGACGGAAATTCCAGAAAAAAAACTCAATTTGACAGAAGATGAAGAAATGTTTCGGGTTGCTGTTATACAGTTACATTTGGAATACTGGAAAAAATATGAAAATGTTTTGAAAGAAATTAAAATTTGTGATCCAGCTTGCGGAAGCGGTGCCTTTCTAAACCAATGTTTTGATTATCTTCATGAAGAAATGAATTTTGTTTTGGAAATGAAACACTTATATGCTGAAGGTCAGTTAAATCTTTTTGATATAGATAAACAAATTTTACAGAATAATTTATTTGGTGTAGATATTAATCCAGAAAGTGTAGAAATCACAAAACTTTCACTTTGGTTAAAAACAGCAAAGAAAAATCAAACACTCGCTTCACTTGATGATAATATCAAATGTGGTAATTCTATTGTTGCAGATTCTAATGTTGCAGGAGAATATGCATTTAACTGGAAAGAAGAATTTCCACAAGTATTTGCAAATGGTGGATTTGATATTATTGTTGGAAATCCACCTTATGGAGCGACGTTAGAACAATCAACAAAAGAGTACTTAACAAATAACTATATAACTACAGAATATAATTTTGATACATATAAGACGTTTTTTGAATTGGGATTTACTTTATTACACGAAAACGGGTATTTGGGATATATTACGCCGAATACATTTTTTACAATGGAATTAGGGGCAAATAAGCTAAGAAAATTCTTGTTTGATAACAATACCCTATTACGAATTGTAGAAGTCTATAATGTATTTCCAACAGCAGTCGTAGAACCTGTTATAACTGTATTTAAAAAGAAAAAACCATCAGATGAAGAATTTACTTCTATATGTGTTCCAAGAAAAACTAAATTAACATCTACGTTTTTGAATGATGGAATAGAAGCTGTTTTTAAACAATCAGATTTGAAGAAAGATGAGCAGTATATTTTTAATTATCGAAATTCAAAAAGTGAGCAAGCGGTTTGCGAAGAAATGAAGCGCTTCCCAAGACTTGATACTTTATTTAATGTTATGACAGGAGCAAAACCATACCAAGTAGGAAAAGGGATACCTCCGCAGACTAAAGAAATTGTGAAAGCAAAACCTTTTACGGGATTTGAAAAAATCGATGATACATGGAAGCCATATATGAGAGGAAGGTTTGTTGAGCGATATTTCAACTCATGGAATAGCTATGGAGAGTATATAAAATATGGGGAATGGTTAGCTGAACCTCGCTCGGAAGAAGTTTTTATGGGAGAAAAGTTATTTATTCGTCAAACCGGAGATAGTTTAATAGCTACTTACGACAAGGGAAATGTCAGCAATAATACGTTACATTCAATATATCCGTTAGATACAAATGAATCAGTTAGCTTATATTATTTGTTAGGAGTTATAAACTCAAAACTTTTGAATTGGTACTATAAAATCGTTAATTATCTCGAAGTTGGAAAACCAATGGCAGAAGTTAAGGGGATATATATTCGCAAATTACCTGTTGCGACTGCGGATATTGTGATTATGGAGAGTGTGGAAGTTTATGTAAAAGAGTTAATGGAGTTATGTTCAAGGCGATATTTGACAAAACAAGAATTTATAACATTTATTATAAATGCTTATGAACCTCGAAAAATATCTGAACAGTTGGATCATTTTTATGATAATTCATTTAAGGATTTTTGCGTTGAATTAAAAAAGCAAAAAGTAAAATTAACAGCTTCTCAGCAAATGGAGTTATTGCCATTATTTGACGAACGGAAAAAACAAATTTCAGAAATTTCTGCACATATTAAAACTATACAAACGTCTTTAGATGATATAATTTTTTCTATTTATCAAATACCACTGGATATATCAGATATGATAAAAGAAAATACACAATTTGATTTATAATATTATAAATGAAAAAAGAAAATATAAAGTGTAGAGTCAACTTTGTGTAATGTTTTGCTTGTTGAAATTGCATATAAAAATTTTCCTCTATTATATTT
Organism: Desulfotomaculum sp. OF05-3; assembly: GCF_003435535.1. Classification (NCBI taxonomy): domain Bacteria; kingdom Bacillati; phylum Bacillota; class Clostridia; order Eubacteriales; family Desulfotomaculaceae; genus Desulfotomaculum; species Desulfotomaculum sp. OF05-3. The sequence continues at coordinate 17,889 of NZ_QWGO01000031.1, forward strand.
AATGAAGATGTTGATTTCCTAAGCAAACTCGCTTATAATTTGAATCGGAACATATTGCTATTATCCACAGTTACGGAGCGAGTGTTATCAATACCGATAACAAACTGATAACATTAGCCCATATAGGCAGGATAATATGGATAAATCAAAGAATCGAAAGAAGAACAAACACGGCAACAAATAATCTCTAAACAAAATTGATTAGTAATTGTCGAGTTCGAATAATTTTCAAAAGCTCGCAAAGCCTAGTAAAATGGGCATTTGCGAGCTTGTTTTTTGCCTTATGGTACTATTTTGGTACTAAAGTGAACTACTATTAGAATTGTCATCTCTTTTCTTGTAATGTTTTTTTAGAGAATATTGCATAGCTATGATACTTAAAATTATACCTGTTAGCAATCCAATAAAAGCAAAGAATATTTGTACGTTTGAATGGTATCTTAATGTTATAAAGGCGGTTAGCCCGATGAAGAAGATAACATACCAATATGATTTAGATAGTTTTTTTATGCTTGCCAATTTCTCAATAATTGATGAACAACTGGAATCAAGCCAAAAGAAATAGCTGATATCTATTACAAAATAAGTAAAAGCAATAGTATACTCTTTGTTAATAAGAAAAACAATTCCATAAATAAAGCAAAGAATTAACCAAGTCCAAGATATTTCTGAAGAGGTAAGTTTGTGGTATGAAGTTATCTTGGTTATTTTGCTTATTGTAAAGAAGAAAAGCTTATGTAGTAGTCGTATAAAAAGTCCTGCTAACAATTGTAAAAATGCAAAAGCAAAGCCGCTCTCATTCAGAAATTTAGGTAGCTTTGACGAAATAGTAATATAGTAACACACAACAATTAATAATGTTAATGAAGAAATTGCTAGAAAAATAATAATGCTAGATGCATAATCTCCTATATACGGGCAATCTGCTTCGGAGTCATTAATATTAAATCTACATGCTATTTTATAGAATAAGCAATAAAAGAAAGTTGTAATAATGCAACATAAAAGAGCTGTACCAAGTAGTTGTTCAAGCATAAATAATCCTCCTTACTCTGTAACATGAGGCCATGTTATTTTCCACTCAAAATATTCATTAGGAGAAATCTCTCCATTATTTAATTTTGTTTTCATTTCACACCATTCCGTAAGGAAATCATTTACCAATCCATATTCAAAAGTTAATGCGACAGGTGAGCCTGCACTTTCATAATCATCTTCATTGTAAGTTGGTCTGGCAGTCTCGGAAGGCTTTGCCGGAGTCATTGCAGTCAGATGAATCAGGTTGCCGGGAGCTGTGTACTCTGGGAATCTTGTACCTTTTCCACGTGCCGGGAGAGATGTGGCACTTTCTTCAAGCCAGAAAAGTGTTTCAATGATATCTTCAGCAGCACCAAGGCTGTAATCAGAGATTGCCTTGTAATTGCAGCGCAAAGCATCAGCAAGCTTTAGAATCATATCTTCACCGGGAATGCGGGCACCGGTTTCATACTGGGATATGCGGACAGACATATTTTTGCCTTCAAATCCAAGTGTACCGCCCAGCTCGTCCATTGTCATTTTACGGAATACCCGTATTTTCTTTATTCTTTCACCAATTGTCATAGTGTAGTTACCTCCGTTTATCTGTCACTGATGGACTGTTAAAGACAGTATAACACGGAAAAAATGAAAATGGAAGTTTTTCTATACGAGAACATTAGAAAAATTTCTTGACAATTCAATATCATACGGTATAGAATAATATCAAATCAATTATCTATACGATATGGTATTAAAAAAACAACTAAATGAGCGGTACCAGAAATCTAACAGGCATTTGCCATGACATTCATAGGAATCGAGCGAGTGTAGACACTCCCCTAAGTGGACCGAGTACCTCGAGCAGGAGCGGGCGGTATTACAGGAGATTATCTCAGGTAAGGAGGCTGGTTGTGACATCAGCAGAACTGATATAGGAAAACGCCAAAACAAATATTTAAAGGAAAGGTGGTGAAAGGCATGAACGAAAAGTTTTTAGAAGTAGGAGATGTGATGCAGATTCTTGGGATTTCAAGATCAGCGGCATACAAGCTTATGAGACAGATCAACAGTGAACTTGAAAAGAAGGGTTATATTGTAATCCGTGGAAAAGTAAGTAGAAAATATTTTGAAGAACGCATTTATGGTATGAGTGATGCAGGATAAGCAACAGGTAAGAAGATTGAGACAGAGGCAGGTGCAAAAGTTATATGGGTTTAGGCATCTGCTTCTGCATATGGAAAGAAGGAGATGATGAATATGCTAGCTTATAAAGACAGTAAGACAGGCACCTGGTTTGTCAAATTCTATTGTAAGGACTGGACTGGGGAAAATAAGCAGATAAAGAAGAGAGGATTTGCAACAAAAAGAGAAGCGTTGGATTATGAGCGTAATTACAAAATACGGCAGGAGAATAATCTGGATATGACATTTGGAGAGTTCTGGAAGCTGTATACAGAGGATGTGAAAAATTATGTCAAACTCAACACATGGCTTACCAAAGAACACATTGTGGATACAAAGATACTTCCATATTTTAAGAATCTTAAGATGAATGAGATTACACCGGGAGATGTACGCAAGTGGCAGAATGAGATGGTAGCATTCCGTTATGAGAATGGGAAGAGTTATTCCCAGACTTACAAGAAGACAATGCACAACATTTTAAGTGCGATATTCAATCATGCATGCAGGTTTTATAATTTGAAATCAAATCCGGCAAGACAGGCTGGAAATATGGGCAGGGAAGAAAAGAAGGAAATGCTTTTCTGGACAACTGAGGAATATAAGAAGTTTTCAGAAGCGGTGATTGACAAGCCGGTTTCATTTTATGCATTTGAAATGCTGTACTGGACGGGAATGAGATTAGGTGAACTGCTTGCTCTTACAATGGAAGATTTTGACTTTGAAAAGAACACAGTCAGAATAAATAAATCGTATCAGCGGCTACAGGGGCAGGATGTTATTACAACACCGAAAACACCTAAGAGCAACAGAACAATCAAGTTGCCGAAGTTCCTTGCCGAAGAAATGCAGGAATATTTTGCAATGTTATATGACCAGACACCAACAGACAGGATATTTCTGGTAACAAAGAGCTTTCTTCATCATGAGATGGAGCGTGGCTGTAAGTTATCAGGTATGAAGAAAATCAGAATTCATGATCTTAGGCATTCGCACATTTCACATCTGATTGACCTTGGGTTCTCCGCAGTTGCAATAGCTGACAGGGTTGGCCATGAGAGTATTGATATCACATATCGTTATTCACATCTGTTTCCGTCAAAGCAGGTGGCAATGGCAGACAGACTTGATGCTGTCAATGCAAGCGTTGAGGATTGTGAAGAGCAGGATGATGATGCAGACATTATGCAGGCAGAGGAAACAGCACCTATGATTGATATGGATGCGGCTGCGGAAAAGATTATAAGCATTGATAAGTACAAGGCAGTATGATAATGCGGGTACAAGTTTTGCAGGATATATGCAACAGAAATTAAAAGAATAGATTTTATATTGGAAGGAGCAGATTATTATGAGCGAGAAAAGGCTGGATGCCAAGAACAGATGGAGAAATGTTGTAGTAGCGTTTCGTATGTCACCGGAGGAAGCACAGGAGCTGAATGTGAAGGTTTCGCTCAGCGGACTTTCAAAACAGGATTATATCATCCAATGTCTTCTGCAGCATGAAATCAGGGTAGTTGGTGGAATGAAGGTGGCAAAGAAAGTACAGGTTCATCTTGATACGATACTGGAAGAATTACAGTCATTAGATGAAGCAGACAGAGGTATAGATGTTGAAGAACTGCTGGTTCCATTAAAGCATGTGCTTGATATTCTGCAGAGTGATGAGAAAGGAGGTAATTATTATGAGTAGGACAACATTTGAAAAGCTTGGCATCCCATATGAAGAAAGGGATGGAATCTTTTATCCGGTGCTTGTCGCAGGAACAGAGAAGGCAGATATGGATGCAGGAAAGTATGGGCGTATGTGGATTAAATATATCAGGGAAGAATATCCAATGAGATATAAGAGTCTGGTGCGGTTCGGTGAGCTTGAAGAGAGAGCGGATGAAGTCAATGATACAGCATATGAGCTGCTCGATGATATTGAAGCTAAGTGGCTGAAAAAGCATAAGCCAAAGAATCCAAATTCCTTTACAGAACAGTTACAGCTAAGAACACAGACCAGGATGATGGCGGAGGAAATCGTTATTATGGATGTGGTAATGCAGTTTCATTAGTGTGGGGGCAAAAAGCGCCGTCAAAACATGAAAATGGGGGCAAAAAGCGCCACCACTCAGATAAGCGAGAAAAAAGTCATGGTGGCGGAAAGTGCCATCAAAATGGAAAAGTGGTGGCGGAAAACGCCACTAAGACAGTAAAATGATGGCAAAAAACGCCACCGTATCAGTAATTGTGGTGGGATATTAACCACCACATATTATATACAGGGTGCAGGTGCTCCTGCCAAGACGGAAAACTGTGTAAACGCTGATGCGTTTATATTTTTTCGGGAAAAGGTCCGACCTTTTCCGCATCTTGCAAAACCTATGAACACATTTTTAAGAAAGGTTGGAAAAGCAATGGTACAGATAAAAAGAGATTGGTTTGATACAGCATTAGAAAACTACGAAAGGGGAGAAACGCATGGCAGATGGAAAGAGAAGATACAAGTCTGACAGGGAAGATTATAAGGTATCTGTGAAGCTGTCGGAGAAAGATATGGATATTCTAAAAGCGGCACTTAAACGGACAGGAATGACAGCAAGTGCTTATATAAGAGAATTAATACGGACAGGTGGCAATATAGATACAAGTTATCCAGAGGACAGGGCAAGAGTAATCCGTGTTATTGCCGGTATTGCAAATAATATTAATCAGGCAGTAAAGCTTGGCAATTCACAGGGAAAGTTATATTACAGCGATATTGATAAACTGCAGAGCGGTCTGGATGATGTAAAGAAAACATTTGGGGAGGTGCTGGAAATATGGCGATTACAAAGATCCTGAATATCATGGAATCGGAAGGCAGAAATCCGGCATCGCACCTGAAGAATGCTTTGGAATATATTCAGAATCCGGATAAGACAGAAGAATGTGTACTGGTGGGCGGTATTAACTGCCTGCCGGATACAGCATTTGAGAAGATGGAAGAGACAAAGAACATTTTTCATAAGACGGGTAAAAGGCAGGGGTATCATGTGATCATATCATTTTCACCGGAAGAAAAAGTGATGGCAGAGCAGGCAATGTATGTGCTGGAGCACTTTGCGAAGGAGGTGCTTAGTGATGATTATGAGGCTGTGTATGCAGTCCACACAGACAGAGAGCATATGCATGGACATCTTATCTGGAACAGTGTCAGCATGACAACCGGCAAGAAATACAATTCACCGAAAAGCAACTGGAAGAATCATCTCCAGCCTATCACAAATAAATATTGTGATGAACTTGGACTTTCCATAATGCCGGCAGAGTACAGCAAGAATCCAAAGAATATCAGCAGGGACAAGTGGGAAAAGGAAATGTCCATGAAAGAAATAATTCTTCGTGATGCCAAGATGTGTGCATATGCAGCCGGAAATGTGGAGCATTTTAAATATCTGATGAAAAGACTTGGATATGTATCCAAGAAAGACGCGTGAATGGAAGTGCAGGCACCGGGATTTCGGTATTATCATAAACTGGCAAAGCTGGACGAGATGTTTTCAGAAGATATGTTACGGCATTATGTGGATATGCCCTGGATGGCAAAGCCTTACTTTTATTCGTCGGATATCAGGGGACTACACAGGGCGAAGCTGTCACCATTCCAGAAGAAGTTTTATCCAAAGCTATACAGATTAAGGGTTGTAGAACAGAAGCGTTTTGTAGTTGGCGGAGCAAAGTATGCAGAGGATTTGAAGAGGTTTCATCAGTTACAGGATGAATATCTGCTGCTTGTGAATAATGACATCAAAAGTATTGTGGAGCTTGTGGATTTCATAAGTGAGAAAGAAGATAGGATTCAGCAGATTGAGGACAGGCAGAAGGAGATATACAGAGAAAGTTCTAGTCGGAAACGGAATATTAAGACGGATGAGCAGTATCGTGAATATCAGATGTGGCATGTGGAAGTGCAGGAAGAACTGGACGAGCTGAAGCAGGAGAAAAGGGAGCTTAAGAGACAGTTGCAGCTTGCTGATAGCATTGTGAAAGAAGATTTGTATACGGCTTATTATGCGGTGTCGGGGAATGAGGAGATCGTTGGAGATAAGGAGATTGAGATACCATGGATGGAAGAACTGGAGACTGTGTCTGAGCTTGAGAAAAAGACAGCTACTGATATTGATGATGTTGATATGGGAGTATGTCGGAAGGAAGATTTTTCTGTTATAGACGAACAAAGTAATATCGAAAAAGAACAGGCAGACTTATATGTTGAGGAATCTCGTGAAATGGATGATGGTGATGCGGAACAGATTTATACAGGTAAGAATGTAGCTGTAGATGATGAGGTTCCGGTTATTCCGATGGCTGCTGATAAGGTTGAATGGATTGCTAATGGTTATCTGAGTGTGGAGCATATGAAGATGTAGATGTTCCCGTTAAGGCGGATATATTCGGATTTGATATTGCAGATGTAAGTGGAAGTATAAGGCTGTTTTCAGATGTTATGAAGAGGATGGGAATAAAGCTGGATGGTGATGAACTTTATGAGGAGTTTCAGAAAATTTATGATGAGAGCGTTGGCAGGGATGCAGTGAAGGAAAAGGCAGAAGATAAGATGTGGAATATGGGCAGAGGGAGATGATACCGCTGCTTCTTACAAAGTACAAAAAAATATTCCTAAGGTTTGAAAAAATAGACTATATATGATATGCTTAAAGAGGTGTTTAAGCCCTATATTGTTAAGAACAGATAAACAAAATTGAGGTGTAGTATGGCAATTTCATATAATAATCTTTGGAAAATTCTGATTGATAAGGAAATGAATAAAGGTGCTTTATGCAGCAAGGCAAAGATTAGTAAGGGAACAATGGCAAAAATGACTAATAACGAGCCAGTCACATTGACAGTTATAGAAAAAATATGTGAAGTGCTTCAATGTGATATCGGGGATGTTGTTCAGATTGTAGACATAGAAAAACAGGAGAAAAATAATGGATAACAGAAGTATAAAGAAGTTAGAAGCTGATTTATGGGAATCAGCAGATTTACTAAGAGCAGGTTCAAAACTGACATCAAACCAGTATTGTATGCCGGTGCTGGGATTACTTTTTTTAAGATATGCGTATAGTCGATTTAAATTGGTGGAGGCAGAGATATTAAAGAATAGACCAATGCGTAATGGTAGGCGAATGCCTGTAGAAGCCAAGGATTTTTCTGCTAAAAGTGCACTGTTTTTGCCAAGAGAAGCGCAGTATGATTATCTTGTGAATCTTCCTGAAAATATAGCAGCTGCCGATTTGAAAAATATTACTGGACAGCCAATGAATAGTCTGGGTGAGGTAGTAAATAATGCTATGGAACTTGTAGAGCAGCAAAGTGAACAGTTAGCAGGCGTATTGCCTAAAAGTTATACGGATTTTTCTGATGAACTATTGGGAGAGCTGCTTCGTATATTCAATAACAATGCACTTGACGAAGTTGGTGGAGATGTAATAGGTAGGATTTATGAGTATTTCCTTAATAAATTTGCAAAAAATATAGCTTCAGATGATGGAGTATTCTTTACACCAAAGTCTCTTGTGAAAATGATTGTTAATATGTTAGAGCCGACATCAGGAGTGCTTCTAGATCCAGCATGTGGTTCAGGTGGAATGTTTGTACAGACAGGCGACTTTGTAAATGAAGCTGGTTTGCAAGCAAATAGTAGTATGACATTTTATGGACAGGAGAAAGTGGAATATAATGCGCAGCTTTGTCTTATGAATATGGCAGTTCATGGGCTTACAGGGGTAATAAAATCTGGTGATGAAGCGAATACATTTTATCATGATGCTCATAACCTTGAAGGCTGCTGTGACTATGTAATGGCAAATCCACCATTCAATGTGGACAAGGTAAAGGCAGAATCAGCATCCAATGCGGGAAGACTTCCGTTTGGATGCCCGAAAGAAAACAAGTATAAAGAAATTGGAAACGCAAATTATCTATGGATTTCGTACTTTTATGCTTATCTTAACGAAAAGGGCAGAGCTGGATTTGTAATGGCTTCATCTGCAACAGATAGTCAGGGAAGCGATAAGGATATAAGAGAAAAACTTGTTAAAACAGGTCATGTAGATGTGATGATAAGTGTAGGCAACAATTTCTTCTATACAAAGAGCCTTCCATGTTCGTTATGGTTCTTTGATAAAGGGAAAAAAGAAGAACTTAAAAATAAAGTTCTTTTCATTGATGCGAGAAACTATTATACGGAGGTTGATCGTACACTGAATGAATGGTCAGAATGGCAGCTTAAAAATCTGAATGCTATTGTTTGGTTATACCGTGGAGAAAACGAAAAATATACAGCATTGCTTTATGAATATAGAAATGTACTGGGAAGTGATAAATTATTTGATGAACAGGTTCATGATTTGACTGAAAGAGTGAAAAAACTTCGTGCAGAAGCAAAAGCAGCAGTTGAGGCAGCAGATAAGCGAGAAAAGAAAAAAACACAGACGGAATATGATGAAAAAATTTCCAAACTTACAGAAAGGCTTACAATAGCAAAAGAAGCTGATTGGTTATATAAAAAGTTTGGAGATGGAGAGTATCACGATATCCTTGGATTATGTAAAGTTGCTTATACAACAGACGACGCTAAGTGTGATGATAAAGATGGAATCAGTATTGAAGAAAAGGGGTGGTCTCTCACTCCGGGTGCATTTGTTGGTGTAGCGCCTGTGGAAGATGATGGCGTGAATTTTGAAGAGCGAATGGCAGAGATACATCGAGAACTTTTAGCATTGCAGGCAGAATCAAATGACTTGATGGATACTATCTCGAGGAATATGAAGGAGATGGGAATATGAGCTATGAAAAAATTGAAATAGGACAATTGGTAGCCTTAAGTCAAGGATTCGCTATCAATAAAAAGACCAACCACCATATTTCTGATGAACCGACTAATCTTCATTTGTTGCGTATAGGTGATATGAAAGACGGTAATTTCAGCATATTTGTTAAAAATACAATTCCTGAAAAATTCATAGCAAAAGAAAGTGACATCATTTTTACAAGAACTGGTCAGGTTGGATTGGTTTTTAGGAAACAATATGGCGTAGTACATAATAATTGTTTTACTGTTACTACCATTGATGAAGATATTTTGTTACAAGAATTCATTTACTATGCTCTGCAAGAAAAATCATTTTATGAAGAAGCTGTTAGTCGCGCTACTGGAGCAGCACAACCTGATTTGTCACATGGTGCATTCAATTCAATACAGATTTATTTACCTCCGATAGAGAGTCAAAGAAAAATTACCAATATATTAAATGCCTACGATATCCTCATCGAAAATAACAAAAAGCAAATTAAATTATTGGAAGAAGCAGCGGAACGTCTGTACAGAGAATGGTTTGTAGATTTACACTTTCCGGGATATGAGAATACAGAGATAATTGACGGGGTGCCAGAAGGATGGAAAAAACAAAAAATATCTGAGTTCGGTGAGATAATAACTGGTAAAACACCTTCAACTACTAAGAAACAATACTATGGAGGTAACATTCCGTTTGTAAAAATACCGGATATGCACAACTGCGTATATCCAATTGTTACAGAATTTACATTAACTACGGAAGGGGCTAATACGCAGAAGAATAAATTTATCCCCAAGAACGGAATTATGGTTTCATGTATTGCAACGGTTGGTCTTGTAAATATTGCCATTGAAACATGCCAGACGAATCAGCAGATTAATTCTATTGTTTTGAATGATGAACAAGATTTATACTATACCTACTTTACAATGAAACGTCTAAAAGCGTTGCTTGAGGGAGTTGGAAGTAATGGCGCTACAATGACTAATGTTAATAAAACAAAATTTGGTAACCTTGAGGTACTTTATCCAGGTAACAATTTAAGAAAAGATTACTTTGATTATTGCAAGCCGATTTTTGAGAAAATTTATGCGTTAAGTATAGGTGTTCATAAATTATCACAAGTTCGTGACGGCTTACTTCCTAAGCTGATGAGTGGAGAAATTGAGGTGTAATTATGATTATACTGAATGTTGAAGAACACAAGAAAACAGTTTTCGAATTAAATGAAATTGAACCATTTGAAGAAGAAATGACTTTTTATTATGATGAGAGTGGTAATTGCAGAAAGTTTTATCTTACAGACACAGGATTCAATGATTCTGATGCAATAAAGGGAGATTTTGTATTAGCGGGTGTAGCACATGAGGGCAAGTCGTTTGAGATTGATGTGCCATCGCTATATAAAGCGTTGGATTATAGAGAAGGGCAGAAAGAACTTAAGTTTAAGCATCTATATTTTAATTCGACAGACTTTTTGAATTTTATTTGTAGTAAAAGAGCAACGAATTTTTTGAAATGGTTGTATTCGAGTGGTTTGTATATTCATTATAGTGCATTGAATAATTTGTTTTATTCACTTGTAGATATTGTCGATTCTTTATGGGAAACACATCCCCAATGCATTATGTATATCTGGGAAATAAAGAGCGCATTGTACAATTTTGTTATTGAACATCAAGATGAGGTTATTGACATTTTTATAAGACATACATACCCTGATGTGAAAGATGCATCATCATTCTGTAATGACTTGTGTTATTTGATTAGAACATATAATGAAGATGCTGAATATTATCCTGGTTTCTTTTTGGAATTGTTTCGACAGATGCTAAAGACAGCTGGAAAACTAGATAAGATAGTTTTTATTCAAGACAATGAGCCATATTTGTTAATCAAGGAATACTACTTGTTCTATTTAGAAAGATGTGAGATTTTCAGTAAATCAAATCATATTTTTGATGAAGAAGCTAGCGTACAAAAACAACTATCTGAAATTCAACTATACGAAGAGGGAAAATTGCTTAATAATTGGAAATTTGTGAAATCACACGAGAATATATATATTCAGATTTCGGATATGATAGCAGGGCTACTTAGAAAACTCTTTATGTTTTTAGATGAAAACTCTTTGGAAAAAATACAGGCAATTGCACGAGAATTAAATGATAAGCAAATCGATAATTTTTCAATCATATGGTTGCTTATAAAAAAATCTGATAACAAATCCAAACTTTTTATTAAGAACACAAACACACCTAAAAATGTAAATGAAAGAATGGATAAGCTGCAGATTCTTGGTGTTGCAAATAACAGTGCTGGAAAAGGAGATATGTGCCATGAGTTATGATTATTCTGAAAATATATTAGTACAGGAAAGTGCTGGTCACCTTCTTGAAGATGAACTTGGTTGGCGTGTAGAACTTGCCTATAACACAGAAGTTCTGGGTGAAACTGGCACATTTGGCAGGAAATCATATAAGGAAATCCTTCTTGTGAAATATCTCAAGGAGGCACTTTTAAAACTCAATCCATGGCTTACTCCAGCATTACTTGAAGATGCTATAAAAACATTTGAAAGTCATATGTCATCAGCTTCTCTTACGCAGATAAATGAGGAAAAGTATAGGCATATAAGAGATGGTATTCCAGTGAAAGTGAAAAAGCCGAATGGTCAGATTGAGGAAAAGAAGGCAATTGTAATTGATTTTACAAATACAGAGAATAATGATTTCCTTGCTATTAAGGAAATGAAAATACATGGAGATCTTTATCGGAGACGCACAGATATTGTGGGTTTTGTAAATGGAATACCTCTTCTTTTTATAGAATTGAAGAAGAATTCTGTAGATGTGCAGAATGCATACACAGATAACTATACAGACTATCTTGATACAATACCGCATCTGTTTTATTATAATGCATTTCTTATGTTGTCCAATGGAACAGAGGCTAAAGTGGGAACATTAGGTAGCAAATATGAATTTTTTCATGAGTGGAAAAGATTGTCTGAGCAGGAAGAAGGTAATGTTGCACTTGAAACGATGCTTAGAGGTATATGCAAAAAGGATAACTTCCTTGATTTGTTGGAAAATTTCATATTATTTGACCATTCAGATGGAAAAACAGTAAAGATTCTAGCACGAAATCACCAGTATTTGGGTGTAAATGAGGCTGTTAAGGCGTATGAAGCACGTAAATTGAATAATGGAAAACTTGGTGTATTCTGGCATACACAAGGTTCTGGTAAAAGTTATTCTATGGTACTTTTATCACAGAAAATTAGGCGAAAATTTGCAGGTTCTCCAACGATTGTGATTTTGACAGACAGGGATGAGTTAAATACACAGATTAGCGATACTTTTGAAAATTGTGGATTACTTGGAAAAACAAAGGCTGCAAAGTATATTGCTATGAGTGGTGATGACCTTATAACAAAATTGCAAGGAAATCCTAGCTTTATATTTACTTTGATTCAGAAATTTAATAAGAAAAATGTACAGCCAATCATACCAGATCATGACATTATTATAATGTCCGATGAAGCGCATAGGAGTCAGTATGGAATATTTGCAGATAATATGGTGAATTTGCTGCCTACAGCCGCACGTATTGGTTTTACTGGAACGCCATTATTATCGAATGACAATATTACAGAGAGAACATTTGGTGGATATATCTCTATCTATGATTTTAAGAGAGCCGTTGAGGATAAAGCAACAGTTCCGTTGTATTATGAGAATCGTGGAGAGAAGATTTTGGATTTAGATAATCCGGATATTACGGATAAGATATTGGATGCGATTGAGGCAGCAGATTTAGATCCAGATCAGACAGAAAAGCTGGAGCGTGAGTTTAAGAAAGAGATTCACATTATGACAGCACCACAAAGGCTTAAATCTGTAGCCAAAGACTTTGTTTCCCATTATTCGGATTTATGGACAAGTGGTAAGGCTATGTTCGTATGCCTGAATAAAGTGACTTGTGTTCGGATGTATAACCTTGTGCAGAATTATTGGGAAGAAGAAATTAAACGATTAGAAGGCATAAAATCAAAAGTATCACAGCAGGAAGTACAGGAACTGGAACGCAAGATTAAATGGATGAAAGAAACCGAAATGGCTGTCGTTATTTCTCAGGAGCAGAATGAGATTCAGACATTTAAGAAATGGGACCTTGATATAAAGCCGCATCGTGAAAAGATGGAGAAAAGAGAACTCAATAAAGAGTTTAAGGATAAGGACAATCCACTTCGAGTAGTGTTTGTCTGTGCAATGTGGCTTACTGGTTTTGATGTGAAATGTTTGTCATGCCTATATCTTGATAAGCCTTTGAAAGCGCATACTCTCATGCAGACAATAGCAAGAGCAAATCGTGTGGCAGAGGGCAAGAGTAACGGACTTATTATTGACTATATTGGCATAGTAAAGGCACTTCGTAAAGCACTTGCAGATTATACAGCAAATGTTGGAGGAAGAGAGACTGATCCAACAATAGATAAGGAAGAACTTATAGAGCACGTGATGGAAACTATATCAGCAGCTATAGATTTTTTATGTAGCAGAAATTTTGAGTTGGAGGATTTGATTAAGGCAAAAGACTTTTCAAAATTAGCATTATTACAGACAGCAGCAAATGCTGTTTCTGATAGCCGAGAATCACGCAAGCAGTTTACGACATATGCAAATGAAATCAACCGAATGATGAAGTATCTCGATAGAGATGATATATCAGATGTGGATAGAGATAGAAAAGATGCACTCATAGCAATAGCTGATGAACTAAAGAAAAAGAAGAAGCATGTTGACAATGTCGATTTGATGGTTCAGATTAATGGAATTCTGGGTGAATATATAATGATTGAACAGGAATCTAATAATAACGACATAGCTAAGCGTTTCGATATCAGTAGAATAGATTTTGATTTGCTTCGAAGAGAGTTTGCAAAGACAAAGAAAAAGAATCTGCTTATTACGGATTTGGATGAACTAATTCAAACAAGATTAGACAGCATGCTCAAAGAAAATCCAAGTCGTGTGGATTATTATGAAAGATATCAGACAATCATTGATGAATATAATAATGAGCAGGACAGGGCAAACATTGAAAAGACATTTATGGACTTGATGAATCTGGTTAATTCTATGAATCAGGAAGAAAAGCGTTATGTCAGAGAGGGCTTTACAAGTGATGAAGAACTGTCATTGTATGATATGCTTTTCAATGAAAATCTTTCAAAAGAAGATATCAATAAGATAAAGAAAGTTGCGATAGACTTGCTGGAAAAGATAAAAGCAAAGATATCTGAACTTGACCATTGGACAGAGAAGCAGGAAACAAAGGCAGAAGTTGATACTCTTATAGGCACGATTCTCTGGGAAGAATTACCAGAGAGTTATTCTGATAATGCAATATTTGCATATAGACAGAAAATTTATGAGTATGTATTTATGAGGTATAAAGAGGTGGCGTAAAATTGTCGGTGATTATACATATGACGCTACCGATGCTAGTAAAGAACTATTTGATAATTACGATAATTTAAGCTCTGCCATTAAGGCAGAAATACCACTCAAGCAGATATGGATATTGAGTAAGGAAGAATAGAGAAAGTGAAGAGAAAACTATGAACAAGAAGTGCCAGGTATTTACGCCTGAAAATTATGTAAGAGAATTACTAGATAGTGTGGGTTATACCCATAATTTATATGGGAAAAAAATACTAGAGAATTCCTGTGGTGATGGCAACATCCTGGTTGCGGTAGTTCAAAGGTATATTGATGATTGTAAGGAAAATGGTTTGTCTAGAACAAGAATAAAGAATGGGTTAGCAAAAGACATATATGGAATCGAGATTGATGAAGAACAGTATAAAAAGTGTATTGATAATTTAGATGAAGTATTAAAACGTAACGATATTGACAAAGTTGATTGGAAAGTGATAAATGCAGATTATTTGAAGTGGAATACTACTATTAAATTTCAATATATTGTTGGAAATCCTCCTTATATTACATACAGTGAATTGAAAGAGGAGGAACAGCTGTTTGTAAAGAGTAATTTCTCTACATGTGTCAAAGGAAAATTTGATTATTGCTATGCATTTATAGAGAAAAGTATTAATTCATTAGCAGATAACGGGAAAATGTCTTATCTTATTCCAAGTAGTATTTATAAGACTGTATTTGGACATAATCTGAGGATTTTTATGAGTCCGTACATTGCCCAAATAAAGGATTACAAACAAGTTAAAATATTTGATAAGGCATTAGTTAAGTCATCCATTATGGTGTTAGACAAACAACGTCAGCAGGAGATTTTGCATTATCAGGACATGAGTATGGAAAATGCGATAGATATACCTATTGCTCAACTAGATGAAAAGTGGTTTTTTGCAGATGAGAATGAAGTGGGACAACATCGATTTGGGGATTATTTTAAGGTGTCACATGTTGTGGCAACACTTCTAAATAAAGCATATGTTCTGTCAGATGGGGCATATACCGAAGTAGATAATGGCTATGTTTGTGGTAATCATACTATTGAAAGAGAAGTAGTAAGAAATACTGAAACACCTCGAACGCTTAGATATATTAAACATGAAAAAATTATTTTTCCGTATACATATGACGAAAATGAGTTAGTACATTATGATGATGGTGAGTTTGAAAGATTATATCCTGGGGCTACGGCGTATCTTAATGAGTTTCGTGATGATTTAGATAAAAGGCAAAGTGATAATAATGCAAAATGGTATGAGTATGGTCGCTCACAAGCACTGAGTGGCTTGAATAGACAAAAACTTCTGATTTCAACAGTTGTGACAAATGATGTAGACGTATATGAATTAGAACAGGAATGTATACCATATGCGGGAATGTATATCGTGGAAAAGGAAGATAATAATGAATATGAATTGACAGATGCAATGAGAATACTTAGAAGTGGCGAATTTAAAGAGTATGTTTTTAAAGTTGGTATACCTATAAGTGGTAAATCGGTGAGAATAACATCGAAGGATGTTGAAAATTATCTGTTTTAGTTCCGGAGGAATTTATTATGGAAAAAATGAAATACAAAATTTCATCACGAGCTACAATTTTATTGGGAAGAGAAAGTGTTTCTAAAGTCGAAAGTGCTTTGATAGAATTAATAAAGAATACATATGATGCGGATGCAACAATGTGTTACATACTTTTTGATGTTGAAAATGATAGTATTTTTTTGATTGATGATGGCTCAGGAATGACTATAATGGTATCGTAATTTAAGACACTTCAAGA
>NZ_QWGO01000032.1:0-215 GCF_003435535.1 Desulfotomaculum sp. OF05-3
CGTGGTATAGTAATGACATACCGAAAAAGGAGGCACATCAGCATGAAAGATAAAGAACTACGCAAGCTGATTGGCAGCAGGGCAAAACAGCGCCGTCTGGAATTAAATCTGACACAGCCTTATGTCGCAGAGAAGATGGGAGTTACCGCTTCCACAATCCTGCGTTATGAGAATGGTTCGATTGACAATACCAAAAAGATGGTACTGGAAGGTCT